>NZ_MWLP01000013.1:0-92522 GCF_010634885.1 Microbacterium sp. B35-04
CCTTTCGCGTATCCGGAATCGGTGAAGCCCTGGCGGGCGGTGCTCCTGACCGCGAGGATGACCCGCATGGGTCGGTTCCTGCTCATCGCCATGCCGTTCACCGGACACGTCGCGCCACTGACGGCGGTCGCGCGGCAGCTGGTGGAGCGCGGGCACGATGTGCGCTTCTACACGGGATCCCGGTTCCGCTCTCGGGTGGAGGCGTCGGGCGCGCGCCTCGTGCCGTGGCGCGAGGCGCCCGACTTCGACGAGAACGACGTGTCCGCCACCTTCCCGCGCCTCGTCGGCAAGAAGGGCATGCGGCAGCTGTTCATCAACGTGATCGACTGCTTCATCGGCACCGCCCCCGCGCAGGTCGCCGACCTCACGGCGGAGTGGGAGCGCGAGCCGTGGGACGTGCTCGCCGCCGACGAGATGTCGCTCGGCGCGGTGCTGTTCAGCGAACGCCATCGGATGCCGTGGGCCACGGTCGCCGTGCTCCCGCTGAACCTCCCGGGGCCGGCCGGGCCGCCGAGCGGCATGGGGCTGCGACCCGGCGCGAACCCGGTCACGAAGGCGCGCGACGCCGCGCTGCGGGGGCTGGTCCCGCTCGTCTCGCGGCCGCTCGTCGCCGCGATCGGTGACGCGGAACGCGCGGTGGGGCTGCAACAGAGCGGCCGGACCATGGACCGGATGGTGTTCTCGCCGACGCTGATCGCGGCGAGTGGTTCCGGGCTGCTCGACTATGGACGCACGGACCGCCCCACGCATCTGCATTTCGTTGGGGAGCTCGCGGAACAGACGGCCGCGTCGAAACCCGCCGACCTGCCTTCGTGGTGGGACGAGCTCGACGGCCGGCGCATCGTGCTCGTGACGCAGGGCACGGCGAACATCGATCCCGACGACCTCGTGCGACCGTCGGTGACGGCACTGGCCGACCGCGACATCCTCGTGGTCGCGACCACCGGTGTTCGCGGGAGAGACGCGTTCCCATTCGCGGTGCCGTCGAACGCGCGCGTCACCGGTTTCGCGCCGTTCGGCGCACTGCTTCCGCGGGTCGACCTGGCGATCACGAACGGCGGCTGGGGCGGCACGCTCGCGTCACTCGCCCGCGGTGTGCCGCTCGTGGTCGCGGGCGGCGACCTCGACAAGCCCGAGGTCGCGTCGCGGGTCGCGTGGAGCGGGGCGGGCGTGAACCTGCGCACCGGCACACCGAAGGCGTCGGCGGTCGCCGCGGCGGTCGATCGCGTCCTCGGGGAAGCGTCGTTCCGGGATGCCGCAGCCCGCGTCGGCGCGCAGCTCCGATCGCTGGGCGGCGCCGCCCACGCGGCGGAGCTCCTCGAGGGCATGCGCTGACCTTCGCGCTGTCGCTTCCGGCACTCGCTGCGGGGAGTCCGGACAGCGGATGCCGGTTCGGGGCGCGCAAGCGGAACGAATGGATGCCGCGCCCACGGGTTGCACGCCGCGCGCGGGTTGCGGCATCCGATGTTCGGACGTCGCTCACCCGCGCAGCGGCTGATCGTGGCACGCTGGCGTCATGGGTCAGAGCGACACGGGAACCATCTCGCACACCGTCACAGAGGAGATGCGCGCCACGATCGCGGCGGCGGGGATCACCGACAACGCCGATCTCATCGCACGGATCCTCGCGACCGGCATCGGGTTGGGGATCGACGGCGCCGACCGGCTCGATCTGAAGATCGCGAGCTCCGCGCTCACCGAGATGCGAGCGGCCTTCCGGCTGTTCGCACCCTATGAGGACGTGCCGAAGGTCACGATCTTCGGCTCCGCACGCACCCTCCCCGAGGACGCGCTCTACCGGCAGGCGTCCGAGGTGGCGGCGGCGCTCGCCGAGCACGGCTGGATGGTCGTCACGGGCGCCGGTCCCGGGATCATGCAGGCCGCGGCGGAGGGCGCGGGACCGCACAACTCGCTCGGGGTCTCGATCCGGCTGCCCTTCGAGGAGAAGCCGAACGCGATCGTCGGCGAGAACGCCCGCAACGTCGCGATGAAGTACTTCTTCACGCGAAAGCTCATGCTCGTGAAGGAATCCAGCGGCTTCGTCTGCGTGCCGGGCGGCTTCGGCACGCTGGACGAGATGTTCGAGCTGCTGACGCTCCAGCAGACCGGCAAGGCGGACCCCACGCCGATCGTGCTGTTGGATGCGCCCGGCGGCACGTTCTGGTCGGGGCTGCGGCGATTCATCGATGACCACCTCCGGCCGGGTGGCGTCATCTCCGAGGGTGACTTCGATCGGGTGCTCGTCACCGATTCGGTGACGGCAGCCGTCGAGGAGCTCTCCGGGTTCTACCGCAACTACTCGTCCTTGCGGTGGGTCGGCAAGCGGCTGGTGCTGCGGCTGAAGGCCGAGCCGACGGATGCCGAGGTCGAGGCGCTCAACGCCGCGTTCGGCGATCTCGTGATCGAGGGCCGCATCGAACGGCGTGGACCGCTGCGCGTCGAGGTCGAGGACGACGACCAGCTCGAGCTGCCCCGGCTGGTGCTGCGGCTCAACCAGTTCCGCGTGGGCGAGCTTCACCGCCTGATCCGGGCCATCAACGCGCTCGCGTCGGCGCCGAAGGACTGAGCTGCCGGCACGTTCACCTCTGCCTCGGCATCCGTCGTCGATGAGTCCGTTCTCATGCGCTGGTTGCCCGTCGTTCATCTGCGGTTACCGCGGGTGTCGCCCCACCGGAACAGGCTGGCGCCACCCCGACCGACCGTCATGCACGCAGAGAGGACGATCGTGAGCATCGTCGAAGGATTCCGCCGTCCACTTCCCATGGCCGACCATGTGCGCGGCAAGCGGCTGGCCGCGACCTGCCAGTACAAATGCGCCAACGCGTGCCTCGGCCCCGAGTGCAACTCGTCGCACAACGAGACCTTCCAGGAAGTCGCCTCGGCCGCACTGTCGCGCCGCGCGCTGCTCGGTCTCGGTGCGGCCGGTGCCGTTGCGATCGCCGTGGGCGGTCTGCGGCAGCAGGCCCCTCTGTCGGCCCCCGGCTCGGCCGGTGTCGGCGGCGCGGGAGCCGCGTTCGCGCGCCCGGCCGGCGGCAGCCTCCCGTTCGACGCCATCGCGCCGGTGAACCGCTTCGTGGACGACTTCGTCGTTCCTCAGGGGTACAGGTGGCAGCCCATCATCCGCTGGGGCGACCCGCTCTTCTCGAACGCCCCGGTCTTCGACTTCAACGGCCAGACCCCCGCCGCGCAGGCGCTGCAGTTCGGCTACAACGCCGACTACCTCGACATCGTCGCCGATCCGAGCGGCAAGACCGGCGTGCTCGTGAACAACCACGAGTACTGCAACCCCGGCATCATGTTCCCGCCGTCGAGCGACCCCGCCGAGCTCCAGCGGCGCGGAGACATCTTCAAGGCGGCGCAGGGCATGTCGGTGGTCGAGATCACGCGCAAGCGCACCGGTGCGCCCTGGTCGTACGTCGTCGACGGCAAGCGCAACCGCCGCATCACGGTCGAGACCGTGTTCGAGCTCACCGGCCCGGCCGCCGGCAGCGACCTCGTCAAGACCGCCGCCGACCCGGAGGGCCGCTGGGTGCACGGCACTCTCGGCAACTGCGCCGGCGGCACGACCCCGTGGGGCACGATCCTCTCGGGCGAGGAGAACTTCAACGGCTACTTCGCGTGGGCTGCCGACACCGCCGCGCAGAAGCGCTACCAGTCCACGTCCTCGACCTCCACCGAGACGGGCTGGGACAAGTACGACCCCCGCTTCGACGCGCACAACCCCGACTTCGTCAACGAGCCCAACCGCTTCGGATACATCGTCGAGATCGATCCGCAGGATCCCACCTCGACGCCGCGCAAGCACACCGCGATGGGTCGGTTCAAGCACGAGGGCGCGAACGTCATCGTCGCCGAGGACGGCCATGTCGTCGCCTACATGGGCGACGACGAGCGCAACGACTACCTCTACAAGTTCGTGTCGAAGAACAAGATCTCGGGCTCGCGCAAGAAGAACCTCGAGCTGCTGAGCGAGGGCGACCTGTACGTCGCGAAGTTCAAGGGCAACTCGCCGGCCGGTGAGATCCTCGGCACGGGCGCGCTCCCCGCCGACGGCGCCTTCGACGGCTCGGGCACGTGGATCCCGCTCACCCGCAACGGCGAATCCGTCGTCGCGGGCTTCACGACGGAGCAGGTGCTGGTCTACACACGTCTCGCAGCGGATGCCGTGGGCGCGACGAAGATGGACCGCCCCGAGGATGTCGAGCCCAGCCCCAAGACCGGCAAGGTCTACCTGGCGCTCACGAACAACTCGGCGCGCTCGGTCGCCACCCTCGACGAGGCCAACCCCGTCACCGGCAACCGCTACGGCCACGTCATCGAGCTGACGGAGACCGCCGGCCAGTCCGGCACGACGTTCGGCTGGAGCATCCTCCTCCTGTGCGGCGACCCCGCGGTGTTCGCGAACACGTACTTCGCGGGCTTCCCGAAGGAGCTCGTCTCGCCGATCTCGTGCCCCGACAACGTCGCGTTCGACTCCGCAGGCAACCTGTGGGTCTCGACCGACGGCGCGCCCAGCACGATCGGCTACAACGACGGCCTGTTCCTCGTTCCGCTCGAGGGTGCGGAGCGGGGACACGTGCAGCAGTTCCTCGCGGTCCCGCGCGAGGCCGAGACGTGCGGCCCCGTGATCCACGACAAGGACGGCATGGTCTTCGTCGCGGTGCAGCACCCGGGCGAGGGCGGCACGTTCGCCGCACCGACGTCGCTGTTCCCCGACTACGGGTCGGCAGAGCCCGGCGATGCGCCGAACGCGCCCCGCCCGTCGGTCGTGCAGGTCTATCGCGCCTGACCTCGCCTCGGCCGCACCTCGTGACGACGCCGCGCCGCCCCTCACCCGGGCGACGCGGCGTCGTTCGTCGGGACCCGGTCGCGAGGGAGGCGAAGTGCTTCGGTGTCGGCCGTGCGGGCGCAGCCCGGCGTCAGGACTCCGGGTTGGGATCCCCGAGGATCCACGGCGGGCCGAGGGGCACTACGCGGCGCCCGATGGTGCGCCAGTAGAACTTCTCGACCAGCAGGTACGCCGCGAGCGCCGACGCGACGAGGAGGATGATCGAACCGGTGATCGCGAGGGCTTCGGTGTCGGCGAATGCCGCGACGGACTGGAAGCCGAGCCCCAATGAGACGGCGAGCAGGGTCACGGGCAGCACGGTGTTGTGCACGGCGCCCGCGGGGGTGAACAGCAGGGCGAGGATTGCGAACACGAGCGAGAAGAGGCCCCGCGCCTGGGCGGTGACCTCGAAGAAGCCCAGCTCCTCGCCGAGGAGGAACCCCGGCACGACGATCCAATACCACCCGAACGCGTTGTAGACGATGAAGTGGAAGTTGTCGCCGGCGAAGTACGACAGCATGCCGGCCGTCACCTGCACGACCCCGCCGAACACGGCGCCCACCCAGAACACCGGGGCGTCGTCCTGCAGGCCGAGGTGAGCGAGCTGGGCGGTGACCGTGGCGATCACGAAGCCCAGCAGTCCGATCAGCCCCGGATCGGCGACCCGCAGGCCGCCGCCGGGAGGCACGCGCAGGGCGTCGGTGATGGCGATGTTGGTCGTGCCGTCGGTCATAGTGTGCCTCCCGTGCTCGCCACCCGCGTCTTCGCCCAGTATGGCGAGGACGCGCGGGGCTGCGCCACGTCCGATCGCGACGGCGGCTCGCGGCCGCCACCGGCGACGTCCGCTCGGTGTCAGCAGCTGACCCTGCCGTGCGACATCGTGTCGTCGGGCGTGTCCTTCGTCACCAGGGCCTTCAGCATGCCGGCCGCCGCGACGAGCTTGCCGTGCTTCGGCTCCCAGAACTCGCACTCCACCGGAGTCACGCGCAGCAGCACGATCCCGGGGGTGTCCAGGCCGTCCTCGAACCAGATGTCGAGGTCGGGGGAGTAGAGCTCCTTCATCTTCGCGTCGTCGCGGACCACCTCGGCGCGACCCGCGACCGAGACGTAGCGGTGCCCTTTGGCATCGAGGTAAGACAGGCCCACGTCGTGCTGCGGGTCGGCCTGAGCCTCGGCGACCTTGGCGGTTCCGGCGAGGGTGAAGAACCAGATGTCGCCTGCTTCGTCCATCTGTCGCGTGCTCATCGGCCGGCTCACGAGATTGCCGGCGGCGTCCCGGGTGGTCAGCATCGTGAAGTCGATGTCTTCGACGAGTTCCTTGACCCTGGCGATCGCCTCGGGACCGGTGACGAGATCTTCTTCTGTGTGCGTCATACCCCCAGCCTCGGTGCCGCCGCGTGCCCTGGCCAGACCATTGACAGCACGGATGCCGCGCCGTAACGCCGTTCGAGCGCGCGATCACATCTGCGCGAAGCGCGCGCGGGCGACTGTGAAGACGCCGTACGCGATGAAGCCGAGGCCGACCATCCAGGCGAGCGCAGGACCCAGGAACAGGTCGAGGAGCGCGTCCACCGCGCCGTCCAGCCCGCCTGCGGCGTCGGAGTCGGTGCCCACCGCGGCCACCAGGAGCAGCACGCCCACGATGATGAGCGCGATGCCCTTGGCGACGAAGCCGACGATCCCGAGCACCGTGATACCCCGTCCGAACTTGCCGTCGGGAGTGCGGATGCGGTTGCGGAAGCTCCGCCGCACCCCCATGACGACGAACGAGATCCCGCCGATGCCGATGCCGAGCCCGATGAGCCCGAGCACGATCGATCCGCCCCAGAGCCGCAGCAGCACCTGGCTGGCGCCCTCGGCGGCCTCCTCGCCGTTCGGGCGCGCGCCCATCGCCACCGCGGCCGAGATGGCCCCGAGCGCGACGAAGACGAGGGCCTGCCCCCAGTCGGCGAGTCGCCGCCCCCACTTGCGCGCGGCGCCCTTGACGTCGCCCGACAGGTCGCGGGCGAGGAGCCCCTCGGCCGCGCGCCACACGGCCAGCGCCCACAGCCCGATCGCGACGAGCCACAGGACGACGAAGCCGGCAGGCGCTCCGGCGACCGCCTTCATCGCACCCGCCTGGTCGCCCTCGCCGTCCCCTCCTGCCGCGACCACGATGACGATGACGCCGATCAGGATGTGGATGATGCCGTTCGCGACGTACCCCGCACGAGCCATCGCCTCGAAGACCGAGCTGGCCTCCGCTTCACGAGCCAGGTGCTTCGCGTTCGCTTTCACGCCCTCACGCTAGACTGCGCGGGCGCCGGAGAGAGGGGGTTGACGCGGACCGCGCGTGACGCGCGGGGGTCCGTGTCGGCACGTCCGGCCGGTGAAGGGCGTGCTCACGCGCCCCTCGAACGCGCATCTATGATGGGGCGGATGATCCGCGAGGGCCGTCGACCTCCCGTCTCCGGGTGGAGCGTGGTGCCGCGACTCGTGCGCGGGGCTCCTCCGGTCGTGCTCGTCGTGGTGGGTGCGCTGGCGCTGCTGGTCGGTCTCCTCATCGTCACCCGGCCCCTCACGTCGCTGGTCCTGCTGACGGTCTATGTGGGACTCAGCGCCATCTTCTCCGGCATCGCACGGATGCTGGCCGCCCCCGAGACCGCGCTGTGGTCGCGCGTCGGCTTCGGCGCAGTGTGGATCGCGCTGGGCCTCGCGATCCTCCTCGGCCTCGGCCGCACCCTGGAGCTGCTGCCCGAGATCATCGCGGTGCTCCTCGTCCTCGGCGGCCTGGCATCGATCTACGACGCGGTGCGTCGCGGGAGCGTCAGCCAGCGTGTGCTGGCCGGCGTCTGGGGCGGAGCGCAGATCGCGTTCGGCATCCTGTCGTACGCGTGGCCGGATGTGACCGTGCTCCTGGTCGCCCTCATCTTCGGCGTCCGCACCGTGATCTTCGGCGCGTCGCTGCTCGTCCGCGCGGTGCGGGCCTTCGTCGAGGGGCGGCGATCCGTCCCGGCCACCGGCGAGCCCGCTCGGGACACGGCGGGGACGGATGCCGCGGCATCCGCTTCCGGGTCTGCGGCAGCCGACGCAGCCCGGCGTGGTCGGGCGCGCGCCGGCTGGCTGGCCACAGGGCGCTACGCCCTCGCCTCGCTGCTCGTGGCGCTCGCCGTCGGCGGGTGGTGGGCGAACTCGTGGTTCCAGGACGGCGCCCAGGTCGTGGACGCGTTCTACGATCCGCCCTCCGTCGTGCCGTACGAGCACGGGCACCTCATCCGCACGGACGACTTCTCGGGGCAGAAGCCCGCCGGCGCCGACGTCCGGCGGATCCTGTACACGACCCGCGACGCCAACGGTCAGCCCGCGGTGGCGAGCGCGCTCGTGATCACGCCGCGAGAGGCGCCGCCCGGGCCTCGGCCGGTCGTCTCGTGGAACCACGGGACGACCGGCGTCGCGCGCGGCTGCGCGCCGAGCCTGCGTGACGCGTCGGCCACCAAGTGGGCGATCCCGGGCCTCGACGAGGCGATCGCCCGGGGATGGGTGGTCGTCGCCTCGGACTACTCCGGTCAGGGCGCACCGGGCGTGTTCCCGTACCTCATCGGTCGCGGTGAGGCGCGATCGTCTCTCGATGCGGTGCTGGCCGCGCGCGAGGTCGAGGGCCTCAACCTGTCCCGCCGCACCGCTGTGTGGGGGCACTCACAGGGCGGGCACGCCGCCCTGTGGACGTCGCAGATCGCCGGCGACTACGCGCCTGACATCGATGTGCGCGGCACCGCGCTGCTGGCGCCCGTCGCCGAGCCGATCGCGCTCGCCGAGGAGCTCACCAGCGGGGATGCGAACGCCATGCTGTCGATCCTCATCTCGTGGGTGCTGGTGCCGTACGCCGACACCTACGACGACATCGACCTCACGCGCTACATCGCGCCCGGCTCCGAGGCGATCGTCCGCGAGATGACGCAGCGCTGCCCGTCCGAGCCAGGCGTGATCGTGTCGGTGGCGACGGCGCTCGGCGTCTCGGAGGACCGCCCGCTGTTCGTGGGCGACCTCACCGCGGGCGCGCTCGGCCGCCGGCTGGCGGACAACACGCCGACCGGTCCGTGGGGCCAGCCGATGCTGATCGGCTGGGGGGACGAGGACGAGGTCATTCCGCCGCATCTCCAGCACGAGTTCGTCGAGCAGCTGTGCGCCGACGGCAACCAGGTCCGCTTCCTCGAGTACCGCGGCTACGACCACCTCGGCATCCTCCTGCCCGGATCGCACTTCGTCCCCGTGCTCATCGACTGGACCGATGCGAGGTTCCGTCACGCCGACACGCACGTCGACGACTGCCTGAACTGATCGCGACCACCGGCGCCTGCAGGGCCCGAAACCGTGCGCCGCGGCATCCGGTAATGTTGGAGGGTTCCGGCGTGCGTCGACGCGCCGGTGAGAGCTGAATACGGAGGCCACTGTGGACATCGATCTCGGACTGCTGCGGACTGTCGAGCGCGAGAAGGAGATCCCCTTCGAGGAGCTCGTACGCATCATCGAACAGGCGATCCTGACCGCCTATGCCAAGCACACCTCGCCCACCGGCGAGCTGCCCGACGGCGCGCGCTCGGAACTGGATCGCAAGACCGGTCACGTGGCCGTGTTCATCCCGCTGCTCGACGACGAGGGCGCGGTCATCGGCGAAGAGGAGTCGACCCCCGAGGACTTCGGCCGTATCGCGGCGTTCGCCGCGAAGCAGGTCATCAGCCAGCGGCTGCGCGACATCGCCGACGACGCCGTGCTGGGGGAGTTCCGCGGCAAGGAGGGCGACATCGTCGCCGGGATCGTGCAGCAGGGCCCCAACCCCCGAATGGTGCATGTCGATCTCGGCTCGGTCGAGGCGATCCTGCCTCCCGAGGAGCAGGTGCCCACGGAGGACTACGCGCACGGCGCCCGCCTCCGGGTCTACGTGACGTCGGTCGCCAAGGGCGCCAAGGGGCCCCAGATCACCGTCTCGCGCACCCACCCGGGTCTCGTGCGCAAGCTGTTCGCGCTCGAGGTTCCCGAGATTCCGGCGGGACTCGTCGAGATCGTCTCGCTCGCCCGCGAGGCCGGCCACCGCACCAAGATCGCGGTGAAGGCCAACGACCCGTCGATCAACGCCAAGGGCGCGTGCATCGGCGAACTCGGCCGCCGCGTGCGGGCCGTCACCGAGGAGCTCGGCGGCGAGAAGATCGACATCGTCGACTACGACCCCGAGCTGGCGAAGTTCGTCGCGAACGCGCTGTCGCCCGCCAAGGTGACGTCGAGCTTCGTGCTGGATGCCTCGAACAAGGCCGTCCGGGCGCTCGTGCCCGACTACCAGCTGTCGCTCGCCATCGGCAAGGAGGGCCAGAACGCCCGCCTCGCCGCCAAGCTCACCGGCGCCAAGATCGACATCCAGCCCGACAGCATCCTCGAGGAGAGCTGACGCGGCCGCGCCGCCCTCAGTAGCTCGGTGTGAGGAACGGGTCCGGGGCACAGGCCCTGAGGCGTAGACGAAGGAGGTCCGGGGCATCAGGCCCCGGGGTGTAGAATGGAACCTGTACGAACGTGCGTCGGATGCCGCACGCGTGCTCCCCGGTCCGCCCTCCTCAGGGTGGTATCCATCGATTCCGTCCTCGTCCTCGACGAGCGCGCATCGATGCCCGGACGAGGCGCGTGGGTGCACGAGACGCCGGAGTGCATGGATGCCGCCCTTCGGCGCCGTGCCTTCGTACGAGCATTGCGTGTGTCAGGCCCGCTTGACACGCAGACCATCGACCAGTACCTACAGCGAACAAAAGGCTGAACGGCTATGGAAACAAAGTGAACGGCTCGAAATGAGACCCGTCCGCGATTAACGGTCTGCCCTGTCTGGGTGGACCCAGACAGGAGAATTTGTGGCTGCCAAACCACGCGTGCACGAGATCGCTTCCGAGCTCGGCGTCGACAGCAAGGTCGCGCTCGAGAAGCTGAAGGCGCTCGGCGAATACGTCAAGAGCCCCTCGTCCACCATCGAACCCCCCGTGGCGCGAAAGCTTCGCGCTGCGCTCGAGGCCGACGGCCAGAGCAAGTCGGCTGACGCCGCACCTGCGGCCAAGCCCGCGGCGGCGCCCGCCGCAGGCGGAGCGAAGCCCGGTGCATCCGCGGCCAAGCCCGGTCCCGCGGTGAAGCCCGGTCCGGCGCGCCCGGCTGCCGCTCCGGCGGCGCCCGCCGCACCGGCGCCCGCCGCGGCACCCGCTCCGGCTCCCGCAGCGAAGGCTCCGGCCGCTCCGGCCGCTCCGGCGGCTCCGGCAGCGGACGCCCCCGCCGCTCCGGCTGCTCCCGGCGCTCCCAAGCCCGGCCCCGGCGCACCGACGCCGGCCACGCCCGCGTCGCAGGCGCCCCGTCCCGGTGGTGGAACGCCGCGCCCGGGCAACAACCCCTTCGCGTCGTCGCAGGGCATGGGTCAGCGTCCCGCCGGCCCCCGCCCGGGCAACAACCCCTTCGCGTCGGCGCAGGGCATGGGTCAGCGCCCGAGCCCCGGCAACATCCCGCGTCCCCAGGCTCCGCGCCCGGGTGCTCCTCGTCCCGGCGCTCCGCGTCCGGGTGGGGCGGGTCGCCCCGGTGGCGGCGGTCGTCCCGGTGCCCCGTTCCAGCAGCGTCCCGGCGGTCCCGGCCGTCCCGGCGGCGCCGGCGGCGGTGGCTTCCAGCGTCCCGGCGGCGCTCCCGGTGGAGCGCCCGCGGGCGGCTTCGCCGGTCGTCCCGGCGGTGGTGGCGGTCGTGGCCGTGGCCCCGGCGGTGGCACCGCGGGTGCCTTCGGCAAGGGCGGCGGCAAGTCGAAGCAGCGCAAGTCGCGTCGTGCGAAGCGGCAGGAGTTCGAGATGCGGTCGGCGCCGGTCGTCGGCGGCGTCAACGTCTCGAAGGGCAACGGCGAGATCATCCGCCTGCGCCGCGGCGCATCCATCGCGGACTTCGCCGACAAGCTCGAGGCGCTGCGCGGCTACACCGTGCAGCCCGGCACGCTCGTCACCATCCTGTTCAACCTGGGTGAGATGGCGACCGCGACCGAGTCGCTCGACGAGGCCACCTTCGAGGTGCTCGGCGCCGAGCTCGGCTACAAGATCCAGATGGTCTCGCCCGAGGACGAGGACAAGGAGCTCCTCGAGGGCTTCGGTCTCGATCTCGAGGCCGAGCTGGAGGCGGAGAACGAGGAAGACCTCGAGATCCGGCCTCCGGTCGTGACCGTCATGGGTCACGTCGACCACGGTAAGACGCGACTGCTCGACGCCATCCGCCAGACCAACGTGGTCGCGGGCGAGGCCGGCGGCATCACGCAGCACATCGGTGCGTACCAGGTGTGGACCGAGCACGAGGGCATCGAGCGCGCGATCACCTTCATCGACACCCCGGGTCACGAGGCGTTCACCGCCATGCGTGCCCGTGGTGCGCAGGTGACCGACCTCGCGATCCTGGTGGTCGCCGCCGACGACGGCATCATGCCGCAGACGGTGGAGGCGCTCAACCACGCCCAGGCGGCGAACGTGCCGATCGTGGTCGCGGTGAACAAGGTGGACAAGCCCGACGCCAACCCCGCCAAGGTGCGCCAGCAGCTCACCGAGTACGGGCTCGTGGCCGAGGAGTACGGCGGCGACGTCATGTTCGTGGATGTCTCTGCTCGTCAGAACACCGGCATCCAGGAGCTCCTCGACGCGGTCCTGCTGACCGCGGACGCGGGTCTGGACCTCACGGCGAACCCGAACAAGGACGCGCGCGGTGTCGCGATCGAAGCGAAGCTCGACAAGGGTCGCGGTTCGGTCGCCACGGTGCTCATCCAGTCCGGAACGCTGCGGGTCGGCGACGCGATCGTCGCCGGCACGGCCTACGGGCGCGTGCGTGCGATGGCCGACGAGAACGGCGACGCCGTCGAAGAGGCCTACCCGTCGCGTCCCGTGCAGGTGCAGGGTCTGAACTCGGTGCCGCGAGCCGGCGACACGTTCATCGTGACCGAAGAGGACCGCACGGCCCGCCAGATCGCCGAGAAGCGTGAAGCGGCCGAGCGCAACGCCCAGCTGGCCAAGGCCCGCAAGCGCATCTCGCTCGAGGACTTCACCCGTGCGCTCGAAGAGGGCAAGGTCGAGTCGCTCAACCTCATCATCAAGGGTGACGTCTCGGGTGCCGTCGAGGCCCTCGAGGAGTCGCTGCTCAAGATCGAGGTCGACGACTCCGTCCAGCTGCGGATCATCCACCGCGGTGTGGGCGCGGTCACCGAGTCCGACATCAACCTCGCGACGATCGACAACGCGATCGTCATCGGCTTCAACGTCCGTCCCGACACGAAGGCGCGCGAGCGCGCCGCACGTGAAGGTGTGGATGTCCGGTTCTACTCGGTCATCTACAACGCGATCGACGATGTCGAGCAGTCGCTCAAGGGCCTGCTCAAGCCGGAGTACGAAGAGGTCCAGTCGGGTGTCGCCGAGATCCGCGAGGTGTTCCGCTCCTCGAAGTTCGGCAACATCGCCGGTGTCATCGTCCGCTCGGGCACGATCACGCGCAACGCCAAGGCGCGCGTCATCCGCGACGGCGTGGTCCTGGCCGATGGCCTGGCCATCGAGTCGCTGCGCCGGTTCAAGGACGACGTCACCGAGGTCCGCACGGACTTCGAAGCCGGTATCGGCCTCGGCAAGTACAACGACATCCAGGTGGGCGATGAGATCGAGACCACCGAGATGATCGAGAAGCCCCGCGGCTGAGTCCGCGTGTCTTGATTCCGGATGCCTCTGTTCGAGGCATCCGGAATCATCCCCTTAAGGAGCAATCATGGCCAGCGAACGTCAGGCCCGGCTGGGCGACCGTATTCGCGTCATCCTCGCCGAGCGGCTCGAGAAGGGCCTGCGCGACCCGCGGCTCGGATTCGTGACCATCACCGATGTGCGCGTGACGGGTGACCTTCAGCACGCCTCCGTGTTCTACACGGTGCTGGGTTCCCCCGAGGAGCGCGAAGGATCGGCGGCGGCGCTGAAGTCGGCGACCGGGATGCTCCGCTCGGAGGTGGGCAAGCACCTCAACGTGCGTCTCACCCCGTCGCTCGAGTTCATCCCCGACGCGATCCCCGAGAACGCCGGTCACATCGCGGACCTGCTCCGCGAAGCGCAGGAGCGGGATGCCGCGGTGGCAGGTCTCGCCTCCTCGGCGACGTACGCCGGCGAGGCCGACCCATACGTCAAGCCGCGCGAGCTCGACGGCGAGGACTGACTCCTCGTCGCATTCGACACGCCGCGACCGGTCCGCCGGTCGCGGCGTCTGTCGTCTGCGGTACTCACGGCCCGCTGCTCAGTGCTCAGAGCGGCAGCCGCAGGAGACCGTCGGATGCCTCCGCCAGCCCGTCGGCGATGAGCGAGTCGATGGCGCGGTCACGCTGGAGGGGGTCCGGCCAGTCGGGCACCACCTCTGCCAGCGGGATCGCGTGGGCTGCGGCATCCCGCAGCGTCTTGAGCACCGCCCCGCGCGCCTGCCGGTCGCTGCCTTCGTAGCGTGCCTGCTTGCGGCGGTCATCGCCGGTGTCGGGATACCCCGCCGCGCGCCATGCGCACTGGTCGCCTAACGGGCACACGTCGCAGCGCGGTGTACGGGCGATGCAGACGACCGCCCCGAGCTCCATCGTCGCCGCGTTGACGACGGCGGCCGTCTCGCGCGCCCGGGGGAGCACCATCGTCATCGCCTCGAGGTCGCGCCGCGAGGGCGGGCCGGGCTGAGACCGGCCGTCGATCGCGCGTGCCAGCACCCGCCGGGTGTTCGTGTCGACGACCGGATGACGGTCGCCGTACGCGAAGACGGCCACCGCGCGTGCGGTGTAGTCGCCGATGCCGGTCAATGCGAGGAGCGCGTCGACGTCACGCGGCACGACCCCGTCGTGGCGGTCGCGGATCTCGACGGCCGCGCGGTGCAGCCACAGCGCGCGCCGCGGATAGCCGAGGTTCGCCCACTGCCGCACCGCGTCTGCGGGCGCGGCGGCGGCGAGGTCCGACGGCGTCGGCCACCGGGCGAGCCACGCCTCGAGATGGGGGATCACGCGGTTCACCGGCGTCTGCTGCAGCATGAACTCGCTCACCAGCACGCCCCAGGCCCCGAACCCCGGCCGCCGCCACGGCAGGTCCCGGGCATTCGCCCGATACCACTCCGCCAGTGGGCGGGCGAGATCGGGCGGGGTGGCGAGGTCGGGCCCCGTCGCGAGCTCGGGCGGCGTCGCGAGATCCGGATCCGGCGGCGTCGCGAGCTCGGGCATGCGCTCCAGCGTACGTGCGGAGATCTACCCTTTCGCGCCTCCGGGAACCGCGAAAGGGTAGATCTCCGCCGCGCGGGGCGTGCGGTCGCGGCCCGTAGGCTGGATTCATGCGCCTTCCCGTCACGCCGACCACGACGCTGTGGCGCGGACTGCGCGACCGTGTCCGGCGGCGCAATGCCGGGGGCCGCGTGATCGTGGCGATCGACGGGCTGGACGGCGCCGGCAAGACGGTGTTCGCCGACGGGCTCGCGGAGGTGTTCGCCGAGACCGGCGACGCGGTGTTCCGAGCGGGCATCGACGGCTTCCACCGGCCCCGGAGCGAGCGCTACCTCCGTGGCCGCAACAGCCCCGAGGGCTTCTACCGCGACTCGTTCGACTATGCGACGTTCCGGCGCGTGCTGATCGACCCATTCCGCGACGGCGCCCAGACCGCCGGGACCACCGGCTTCCAGCTGGCGGCCTTCGACGTCGTCCGCGATGCTCCCGTCGAGTCGCAGTGGGTCACCGCGCCGCTCGACGCGGTGCTGGTGGTCGACGGCATCTTCCTCCACAGGCCCGAGCTGCGAGGCCTGTGGGACTGGTCGGTCTGGCTCGACGTGCCTTTCGACATGACCCTCGCCCGCATGGCGTTGCGTGACGGCTCCGACCCCGACCCGGAAGCACCCTCGAACGGGCGGTATCGGCAGGGGCAGGAGATCTACCTGAGCGCGGCACGACCGCGGGAGGCGGCATCCGTCATCGTCGACAACTCGGATCTCGCTCACCCGCGGATCGTCGGAGGCGGCTGATGGCGGCACCCGGACTCCTCCTCGTCGACAAGCCCGGCGGCATCACCTCGCACGACGTCGTCGCACGAGCGCGCCGCGCGCTGGGCACGCGCAAGATCGGCCACGCCGGCACGCTCGACCCGATGGCGACCGGGCTGCTCGTCCTCGGCGTCGAGGGCGCGACGCGGCTGCTCACGTTCATCGTCGGGCTGGACAAGACCTACGAGGCGACCATCCGGCTGGGCGTCGCGACCGACACCGACGACGCGGAGGGGCAGGTCGTCGCGGTGACGGATGCCTCGTCCCTGGAGTCCCCGGCCATCACGGCGGGCATCGCGGCCCTGACCGGTCGCATCTCGCAGGTTCCCAGCACGTACTCGGCGATCAAGGTCGACGGGCGCCGGGCCTACGACCTCGCCCGCGCGGGGGAGGAGGTGCAGCTCAAGGCCCGGGAGGTGACGGTGTCGCGGTTCGAGGTCCTCGCCGAACGGCGCCTCTCGGCGGGCTCGCAGGCCACGGAGGCCGGGACCGCGACCGCAGGCTCGGCGATGCCGGGCGTCATCGACCTCGATGTCGTCGTCGACTGCTCGAGCGGCACGTACATCCGCTCGCTCGCCCGTGACCTGGGTGCCGCGCTGGGCGTGGGCGGGCATCTCACCGCGCTGCGGCGCACCCGCATCGGCCCGTTCGACGTGGCGGGGGCGCCCGGTGTCGCAGACCTCGCCGACGCGATGCTGCTGAGCCCCGCGACGGCAGCGGATGCGGTGCTGGGCCGGTTCGACGTGACCGCCGACGAGGCGCGGGACCTTCGTCACGGCAAGCGGCTGCTCGGCGCTGCCGGACGGCTTCCCGCGACCCCGGCGGCGGCGATCGACCCCGACGGCCGGCTCGTCGGCGTCGTCGAGCGCCGGGGAGATGACGTCAAGAGCGCGATGAACATGCCCGAGGAGGCCGCCCGATGATCCTGTGGTTCACGATCGTCCAGGTGGTCGTCGCGGTCGCGGCGGGCCTCTTCTGCGTCATCGCCGGACTCGCCGGCCGGCGCCCGAGCGACTGGACCGTCGGCTCGCTCGCCCTGGTCGAGCTCCTGCTCCTGGCCCAGGTCGTCATCGCGATCGTCGCGCCGTTCGCGGGCAATCCGCCATCGGGGAGTCTGCTGGAGTTCTGGGTCTACCTCGTCTCGGCCGTGCTGCTGCCCGTCGCCGCCGTCGCGTGGGCGCTGCTCGAGCGCAGCCGCTGGAGCACCGTCATCATGGGCATCGCCGCGCTCTCGATCGCGGTGATGGTGTGGCGCATGCAGGTGATCTGGACCGTCCAGGTCGCCTGAGGGCTGTCAGGCACGGCAAAGCGCCCCGCGGCAAGAACTAAACTCGTCTGGTTATGTCGTCTTCCGCCCGCCCCCGCATGACCGGCATCGGCCGCGTGCTCGTGATCGTCTACGCGATCATGGCACTCGGCGCCACCGGTCGGTCCTTCGTGCAGATCGTCGAGCGCTTCGACGAGGCGCCGCTCGCCTATACGCTCTCGGCGCTCTCGGCGCTGGTGTACATCGTCGCCACGCTCGCCCTGGTGTTCGCCGGGAGTCGCGGCTGGTATGTCGTGGCGTGGGTGGCGATCGTGTTCGAGCTCGCGGGCGTGCTGATCGTCGGCACCCTGAGCTTCGTGATGCCCGAGCTGTTCGCGCATCCGACGGTCTGGTCCTGGTTCGGCTCGGGCTACCTGTTCGTGCCTCTCGTGCTGCCGTTCCTCGGCATGTGGTGGCTGGCGACGCATCGTCCCGTCGCACAGCCCGTTGCGACGACGCCTGCGGCGGTGGCGTCGTGATCGTCTTCCGGGATCCCCGCGACGTGCCGGCGGGCTTCGGCCCGTCCGTCGTCGCGATCGGCAAGTTCGACGGCGTCCACTCGGGCCACCGCGCGGTCATCGACCGGGCACGGGTGGATGCCGAGGCCTCCGGCGCGCGCGTCGTAGCCGTCACGTTCGACCGCAACCCGCTGGCGCTGCTGCGCCCCGAACTGTGCCCCGAAAGCCTGGTCGGGGTCGACCAGAAGCTGCGACTCCTCGCCGATGCGGGCGTGGACGCGACGCTGATGCTGACCTTCGACCGAACGCTGGCCGACCTCGGTGCCCGGGAGTTCGTCGAGCATGTGCTCGTCGGCGCGCTGGGCGTGCGGATCGTGATGGTCGGCGCGGACTTCCGCTTCGGCCGCGGCGGCGCGGGCAACCCCGAGCTCCTGCGCGAACTGGGACGCGAGTTCGGCTTCGACGTCGATGTCGTCGACGATGTGCGTGCGATCGACGCCGGGCGCCGTGTGTCCTCGACGTGGGTGCGCGAGCTCCTCGACGCCGGAGATGTGGCCGGCGCCTCGCGCCTGCTCGGGCGCGCGCACGCCGTCCGCGGCGAGGTGGTGCACGGGCTCAAGCGCGGGCGCGAGCTGGGCTTCCCCACGGCGAATCTGTCGCCGGCGCTCGAGGGCTTCGTGCCCGCCGAGGGCGTCTACGCCGGCTGGCTGGTCGACGAGGGGATGCCGCAGGACGGCGCATCCACGCCGCGCAGCAGCGTGCGCTATCCGGCCGCGATCAGCATCGGCACGAACCCGACGTTCGACGACATCGACGTGCGCCAGGTCGAGGCCTACGTGCTCGACGAGACGGATCTCGACCTCTACGGACACGTCGTCGAGATCGAGTTCGTAGCGAGGATCCGCGGTATGGTCGCGTTCGAGGGGGTCGAGCTGCTCATCGAGACGATGACCGCCGACGTCGCAAAGGTGCGTGAGGAGCTGACATGACCGATCCGGCGGGCCGGACGCGCACTCCCGTGTCGCTCGCTCGCCGGGTCATCGTCGCCGTCATCGTCGTCTCGTTCAGCGCCGCCGCCATCAGCGGCATCGTCGTGCTGCTCGGCGCCGAGCTCGGGCCGACCGCGTGGCGGGTGCTCAGCACCACATCCGTCGTGGGTGCCTTCAGCGTCGCGGTGCTGTGCTGCGTCTCTCTCGTGGGGCGGCGGCTGCAGACGTTCGGGTACATCGGCGCCGGCGTGTCGGTCGTCGCAGCGGTGCTGGTGCTCATCGCCCTGTGGGGCCAGCCCACCTGGGAGGCCGAGGCGTTCTGGGACTCCCTGTGGACGGCGGTGGCGGCATCCGTCGCGTTCTCCTTCGCCTCGCTGCTCCTGCTGCTGGCGGACCGGCGCCGGACGGCGGTTCGCATCGGACTGATCGTGACGCTCGCGCTCTTCGCGATCGTCTTCGCGATGGTGATCTACCCCGTGTGGACCGACGAGTACGGCGGCGAGCCGTACTCCCGCGTGCTCGGCATCGTGTCGATCCTCGCCGCGCTCGGCGCGATCGTGCTCCCCGTGCTGTCGCTGCTGCTGCAGGAACGCCCGCGCCGAGACAGTGGGGAAGCAGACGACGCATCGCTGTCGCCGGCGTCCATCGCGCTGCTGCGGGCGGAAGCCGCGGAGCGCGGCGTCACGCCGGATGAGCTGGTGGACTCGCTGCTGCGACCAGTCTCCCTCGCCGCTCCTCCCGCGTATGACCTGCCGCCGGCGTATGAGGGGCCTCCCGCATACGAGCCGCCGCCGGCGTATGAGCCCCCCGCGCAACGCCCGTAGACCGGAGTACGCGGTCGCCCTACGATCGAGGCGTGCACGCGCTGGTCCTCATGGCTGCCGACGCAGCGGCCTCCGACTCCCCGAACCTGTGGGGCGCCCTCGGGTGCGCGGTCGCGTTCTCGGCCTCGCTGCTCGCGACGCTGGACGCGTTCGCCGACCTGATCCTTGCGCGCGGCGGCTCACCCGCCGGCCGGCTCACCCCCGGCATCGGGATGAAGTTCGCCTCGAAGCTGATCGCCGCGGCTATCGCGGTCGTGTCGGCGGCGATCGTCCTTGTGCTCGACAACAACTGGTTCGCGTTCACGACCCTGTCCATCGCCTTCGTCGTCGTCGTCGGCATCGGGGTCATCGTGCTGCTGCGGCAGGCGAAGTCGACCGCCGCGGCACCGGCTCCGGCCGAACCGGGTGGCTGAGATAACCGTGGTGGGACGCGCGGACCGTCGTCTGCTCATCTGAGCAAGATTCGTTCAGATGTTGGCGGCGGTCGCCCGCATATGTCAGCCTGGAGTGGACGACGAAGGGAGGATCGTGGACGCCGTCGACGAACTTCTCTCAATCCGGGCCGCCGAGCTCTACTACGAGGAGAACCTCACGCAGGAGGAGATCGGCCGCAACCTGCAGATCACCCGCTGGAAGGTGGGGCGCCTGCTGACCCAGGCCAAGGACGAGGGATTCGTCCGCATCGAGATCCTGCACTCCCGTGCCCGCCGTCCGCAGCTGGAGCGGCGCCTCCGCGACGAGCGCGGAGTCGCGGCGATCGTGGTCTCGCGCGCCGGGGTGCGCAGCGAGGACGAGCTGCAGCAGCGCGTGGCGCAGTCGGCGGCCGATCACCTCACGGCGCTGCGGCCGAGCCCGCGCGTTCTCGGGGTCAGCTGGGGACGCACGCTGTCCGACATCGCGCACCATCTTCGCGACGGCTGGTCGTCGGGCACCGATGTCGTGCAGATCAACGGCGGCGTCAGCATGAGCCAGCGCCCGGGCACCGCGGCCGCCACGGCGGTCAGCATCGCGCAGAAGGGCGGCGGTGCCGCGGCACTGCTGCCGAGTCCTGCGATCCTCGAGCAGCGCGCGACGAAGGAGGCGATCGAGGCGGATCGCGTCGTGGCCCGCATCCTCGAGACCGCGCGCTCCGCCGACGCGTACCTCTTCAGCGCCGGTGCAGCCGATCACCGCTCCGTCCACGTCGACAGCGGCTACCTCACGCCGAACGACATCGACCGCCTGGTCGCGGCCGGCGCCGTCGGCGACGTGGTCGGGCGCTACATCAGCGCCGACGGACGCATCGTCGACCACGACCTCGATGCCCGCACCGTGGGCATCTCCCTCGATGACCTCCGCCGCGCCGACGTGGCGATCGCCGTCATCGCGGGGGAGGCCAAGCGTGCGATCGCGGACGCCGTGGTCGCCTCCGGTCTGTGCTCGCTGCTCGTCACCGACGAGTCGACGGCACATCACCTGCTCGACCGGTGACGCCGAGCCGCGGCATCCGTTTCACATCCCTTCCCACGAAAGCCAGGTCAGCACATGTCAGGCACCTCCATCGTGACGCTCCCCGAGCGGGCCGTCGAGCTGCTCGGCGGGCAGCCCGACGACACCACACTCCGGCGCTATCTGCACGGCCTTCCCGGCGTCGACGCGGTCGGCCTGGAGCAGCGGGCCGCCTCGCTCGGCACCCGCTCGATCAAGACCACCTCGAAGGCGTGGGCGCTCGACAAGATCATCGAGCTGATCGACCTCACCACCCTCGAAGGCGCCGACACCCCCGGCAAGGTGCGCTCGCTCGTGGCGAAGGCACTGAATCCGGATGCCTCGGATCCGACCTGCCCGCGCGTGGCGGCCGTCTGCGTGTACGGCGACATGGTCCCGTACGCCGTCGAGGCGCTCGGGTCTGCCCACGGCGACCCCGACGAGGGCGGAGTGAGCGTCGCAGCCGTCGCCACCGCGTTTCCCAGCGGCCGGGCGTCTCTCGACATCAAGCTCGCCGACACCGCCGAGGCGGTGGCGCACGGCGCCGACGAGATCGACATGGTGATCGACCGCGGTGCCTTCCTCGCCGGGCGATACGGTCTCGTGTTCGACCAGATCGCACGGGTGAAGCAGGCATGCCGCCGTGAGGACGGCACGTATGCCTCCCTCAAGGTCATCCTCGAGACGGGCGAGCTCAACACCTACGACAACATCAAGCGCGCTTCGTGGCTCGGGATCCTCGCGGGCGGCGACTTCATCAAGACGTCGACCGGCAAGGTGCAGCCCGCGGCGACCCTGCCGGTGACGCTGCTCATGCTCGAGGTCGTGCGCGACTGGCACCGGGCGACCGGCGAGAAGGTCGGCGTGAAGCCGGCCGGCGGCATCCGCACGTCCAAGGACGCCATCAAGTACCTCGTCACCGTCGCCGAGACCGTGGGCGAGGAGTGGCTGCAGCCGCACCTGTTCCGCTACGGCGCCTCGAGCCTCCTCAACGACGTGCTGCTGCAGCGCCAGAAGCTGAAGACCGGTCACTACTCCGGTGCCGACTACGTGACCATCGACTGAGCCGGAAAGAAGACATGAGTTTCCTCGAATACGCGCCCGCCCCCGAGTCGCGCGCCATCCTGTCCCTCAAGCCCGAATACGGGCTGTTCATCGACGGCGACTTCCGTGCCGGGTCGGGCGAGCCGTTCGCCACGATCTCGCCCGCCGACGAGAAGCACATCGCCACCATCGCCTCCGCGAGCGAAGCGGATATCGATGCCGCCGTCGCCGCCGCGCGCCGCGCCTACGACAAGACGTGGTCGAAGATGAGCGGGCGCGATCGCGGCAAGTACCTCTTCCGGATCGCCCGGCTCGTGCAGGAGCGCGCGCGGGAGCTCGCCGTCGCCGAGAGCCTCGACAACGGCAAGCCGATCAGGGAGAGCCGCGACGTCGACGTGCCGCTCGTCGCCGCGTGGTTCTTCTACTACGCCGGGTGGGCCGACAAGCTCGACTACGCCGGCCTGGGCGCCGACCCGCGAGCCCTCGGGGTCGCCGGTCAGATCATCCCGTGGAACTTCCCCCTCCTCATGCTGGCGTGGAAGATCGCTCCGGCACTCGCCGCCGGCAACACCGTGGTCCTGAAGCCCGCCGAGACGACGCCGCTGTCGGCGCTCATCTTCGCCGAGATCCTGCAGCAGGCAGACCTGCCGCCGGGCGTCGTCAACATCGTCACGGGCGCCGGGGCGACCGGCGCGGCCCTGGTGCGGCATCCCGATGTCAACAAGGTCGCGTTCACCGGCTCGACCGCCGTCGGTCGCGAGATCGCGAAGGCCGTCGCCGGAACTGACAAGAAGCTCACGCTCGAACTCGGCGGCAAGGCCGCGAACATCGTGTTCGAAGACGCGCCGATCGACCAGGCGATCGAGGGCATCGTCAACGGCATCTTCTTCAACCAGGGGCACGTCTGCTGCGCCGGCAGCCGTCTGCTGGTGCAGGAGTCGATCCACGACGAGGTCGTCGACCGTTTGAAGTCCCGCCTGTCGACGCTGCGCCTCGGAGACCCGCTCGACAAGAACACCGACATCGGTGCGATCAACTCGCGCGAGCAGCTCGACCGCATCCGCGAGCTGAGCAAGGTCGGCGAGGACGAGGGCGCAGAGCGCTGGAGTGCGCCGTGCGTCATCCCCGACAACGGCTTCTGGTTCGCCCCGACGATCTTCACGAACGTCCAGGCGAGCCACCGCATCGCCCGTGACGAGATCTTCGGACCGGTGCTGTCGGTGCTGACGTTCCGCACGCCTGCCGAGGCGATCGAAAAGGCGAACAACACCCCGTACGGCCTCTCGGCCGGCATCTGGACCGACAAAGGCTCGCGCATCCTCGCCGTCGCCGACCGCCTGCGGGCGGGTGTGGTCTGGGCGAACACCTTCAACCGGTTCGACCCGTCGTCGCCGTTCGGCGGCTACAAGGAGTCGGGCTACGGCCGCGAGGGCGGTCGTCACGGCCTCGCCGCGTATCTCAAGGGCGCGGCGAGCGTCGGCCCCCGGTCGTTGAGCGAGCGCCGGTCGTTGAGCGAGCCTGCGAGTCGAAACGCAGAGACGAAACGCGAACAGGCCCGCTCGAAGAAGGAGGTCTCCGCATGAGCAAGCGACTGACTGTGCCGAAGACGTACAAGCTCTACATCGGCGGCGCTTTCCCCCGCAGCGAGTCCGGACGCACCTACGAGATCGCGACGCCGAAGGGCGACTTCCTCGCGAACGCCGCACTCGCCTCGCGCAAGGATGCCCGGGATGCCGTCGTCGCGGCCCGCGGCGCCATCAAGGGCTGGTCGGGGGCGACCGCCTACAACCGCGGCCAGGTGCTGTACCGGGTCGCGGAGGTGCTCGAGGGCCGTCGCGCGCAGTTCGCGGACGAGATCGTGCAGCAGACCGGGGCTTCGGCATCCGTCGCCGCCGCCGAGGTGGACGAGGCCATCGACCGCTGGGTCTGGTACGCCGGCTGGTGCGACAAGTTCGCGCAGGTCGTCGGCAACGGCAATCCCGTGGCCGGACCGTACTTCAACATCTCGGTGCCCGAGCCGACCGGCGTCGTCGGCGTCATCGCCCCGCAGGACACTGCGCTCGTCGGCCTGGTGTCGGCGATCGCGCCGGCTCTGGTGGCCGGCAACGCGGTGGTCGTGGTGGCATCCCAGCGCTACCCGCTGTCGGCGATCTCGCTCGCCGAAGTGCTGGCCACGAGCGACGTGCCCGGGGGAGTGGTCAACGTGCTGACCGGCTCACCCGCCGAGATCGCCCCGTGGCTGGCATCCCACCCCGATGTGCACGCGCTCGATCTCGTGGGCGCCGGCGACCTGGACTGGGTCGACCTGCAGATCGCCGCGGCCGAGACGCTCACCCGCGTGCTCCCGCCCGAGAACGGCCCGGATGCCGCGGCCCCGAGCCTCTCCCGCATCACGGCGTTCACCGAGACCAAGACGGTGTGGCATACCAAGAGCCTGGTCTGACCCGAGCTTGAGAGCCTGACGGAGCGCCTCGAACCCACCGCGTGCGGAAGTTCGGGGCGTTTCGTCTCGCTCGTTCCTCGCTCGCTCAACGACCGGGAGGGGGGAGCCGGGGTTCGTCGTGCTCGTTCCTCGCTCTCTCGACGACCGGGAGGGGAGCCGGGGGGTTCGTCGTGCTCGTTCCTCGCTCTCTCGACGACCGGGAGGGGGGAACCGGCGTTTCGACTCGCTCGCGCGACGACCGGGGCAAGGGGAATCGGTCGTTGAGCGAGGGAGCGCCAGCGACCGAGACGAAACGCCTCGGACGCGGCGCACACCTCGGCCCGCCGCCGCTCCTTACTCGAGCGCGAGCCCGCCCCACTTGCCCGGGTGCGCCAGTTCGCCGTAGTGGACGTCCACGTCGTCCGCCGACACGGACGCGACGCAGGCCAGGAGCGACAGCGTGGGGTAGCCGTACGGACGGTTGTCGCGGATGATGGCGCGGTCGTCGGTGGGCGGGAGCTCAGCGGATCGCTCGAGCACCTCGACCCACGGCATCCACCAGCGTCCTTCGTCCGAGGGCTCGGCCGACCGGAACTCGCCCAGCCACCGGGCGATGCGAGGGGTGCCGGTGTCGTCGACGTCGTCGTGGGCGATCATGTGGGTTCCGGGTTCGAGCTCGACCGTGCGCAGGGTGACGCCGTCCCACGTCAGCACGCGTGCGTGCGCGCCGTCGACCTCGACGAGATTGAAGCCGTGCGTCGGCGGTTCGCCCGCCGGTGAGCGACCCGCGACGGAGTCGAGCACGATGCCGCCCCGTGACACGAGCTCGGATTCCGGACGCGAGGACTCGTCCGCGCGGTTGAGGAGCACGGCGAGCCGGCCGGCTGCCGGGTCGGCCGCCAGCCAGGCCCCGCCGGCGCGGACGTCGCGCACCCCCACGACGCCGTCGTGCGCTTCGGGCCACCAGCGGCCGAGCGGATTCCACGGCCGTTCCGGATCCTCGTCACGGATCGCGAGGACGCGTGTGGGCTCGTCGGCCGATGCCGGGACGCGGATCACAACGGTGCACATGCGGAGAGCTCCTCGGGGGTGTCGTCCGGCTGTGGAGCCGGGGAGTCGGGCGGGCGTGCCAAGATCGGAGGGTGTTCGTCGTAGTCGGGGTCACCGGTGGCATCGCCGCCTACAAGACGGTGCAGCTCGTGCGCCTGCTGGTCAAGGCGGGGCATGAGGTGCATGTCGTCCCGACGGACGACGCCCTCCGGTTCGTCGGGCTGCCGACGTGGGAGGCGATCAGCCGTCATCCCGTGACGACCTCCGTCCACGACGACGTCGCGCGGGTCCGTCACGTCGCGCTCGGCCAGGCGGCCGACCTCGTGATCGTGGCGCCCGCGACGGCGAACACCCTGGCGAAGATGACCGCGGGACTCGCGGACGACCTCCTCGGAACGACCCTACTCGCCACCACGGCACCGGTCGTCGTGGCGCCGGCGATGCACACCGAGATGTGGCGCCACCCTTCGACCGTGCACAACATGGCGACTCTGCGCGAGCGCGGGGTCATCGTGGTCGGCCCCGAGAGCGGTGAGCTGACCGGCGGCGACAGCGGACCGGGACGGATGTCGGAGCCCGAGGCGATCCTCGACGCCGCGCTCGCCGCGGCCGGCGGACGGGCCGGCGACCTCGACGGGCTCCGCATCGTGGTGAGCGCCGGTGGCACGCGCGAGCCCATCGACCCGGTGCGCTACATCGGCAACCGCTCGAGCGGCCGCCAGGGCGTGGCCGTAGCGCTGTCTGCCGCCGAGCGCGGCGCCGACGTCGTGCTCGTCGCCGCCCATGTCGACGACGGCGTGCTGGCCGCGGCATCCGCTGTCCCGCGTGTGCGGGTGGTGCGCGCCGGTACCGCGGCGGAACTCGGCGCCGCCGTCGAGGCCGAGGCGGGCGACGCCGACGTCATCGTGATGGCAGCGGCCGTGGCCGACTACCGCGTGGCCGAGGTGTCGCCGCGCAAGCGCTCCAAGGAGTCCGCGGGGGGCGGCGGGATCACCCTCGACCTCATCGAGAACGACGACATCCTCGCCGGGCTCGTCCGTCGCCGTCGGGAGGGCCAGACCATCGTCGGGTTCGCCGCCGAGACGCCGGGCGACGGTGAGACGCTGCTCGACCGTGGACGACGCAAAGCCGCCCGCAAGGGCACGGACCTGCTGGCTGTGAACGAGGTCGGCTGGACGAAGGGATTCGAGGCCGCCGACAACGCGGTGACCGTCGTCGACGTCGGCGGCGAGGTCGTCGCGGCCCGCCGGGGCAGCAAGACCGACGTCGCCGAGGCACTCTGGGACGCTGTGCTCGTCGTGAGGCGAACCAGCGGGAATCCAAAGTAACGAAACAGTAACGGCGCATGTAGAGTGGTCCGCACCACGTCGACGGTGACGTGGTGTATGACCCTCGGAGGACATGCCCGATGCCCTACCCCGCGGCATCCGATCGCGCCCGCGACCGGATCCATGCCTTGTCCGTCATGTGTGTGCTCGCCATCGCGAGCGTCGTCATCGCCGTCCTCGGCGCCACGCCCGCACGCGTCAGCTCGAGCGAGCTCATGGGCGAGGAGCGGACGCCCGGCGATGCCGCATTCATCGCGAGCCATCGCGGCGGAGCCTCCACTGCGCCCGAGAACACGCTGTCCGCCGTCACCGCCGCGCTCGACGCCGGCTTCGACTACGTCGAGGTCGACGTCGCGCTCACCGCCGATCGCCACCCGGTGCTGATGCACGACAAGTCGGTCGACCGCACGACCGACGGCCGCGGGCGCCTCGCTTCACTCACGCTCACCGAAGTGCGCGCGCTGGATGCGGGGTCTTGGTTCGACGCCGCCTATGCAGGGACCCCCGTGCCGACCTTCACCGAGTTCCTGGACGTGCTCGTCGCGGCCGACGCTCGCGCCATCGTGGAGCTGAAGGGCGGATGGGATGCCGCCGCCATCGACGCGGCGGTCGCCGAGGTCGCGGCGCGCAGCCTCGAGCGGCGCATCGTGTTCGCCAGTTTCGACGCGCGCACCCTCGCCCTGGCGGCGGCGGAGTCGGAGGTGCTGTCGCGGCTGCTCATCCTGAAGCACCTGCCCTCCGACGTCGTGAGCGCGGTGGCCGAGTCCGGCGCCCGCGGCGTGCTGGTGAGCCGCAAAGCGGTGCTGGCGCGCCCGGGCATCGTGGACGAGCTGCACGCGGTGGGCGCGCGCGTCGTCGTGTACACGCTCAACAGCGACACGCAGTGGGACGCCGTCACCGCGCTCGGAGTCGACGGCATCGTGACCGACGACCCCCACACGCTCTCCGAGTGGCAGAGCGCCTACGCAGGACCCTGAGTCTCGGCGCGACGCCGTCCGCCCGGCGTGGGCACTGCCATCCGATCCTCCGCGTCGTTAGGGTCGAATCGCGGCGCCCTTCGGCGCACGAGAGGACGGGTCACGTGGGAACGGTCGAGCGGAGCCGGTGGAAGCGGGTCGTGGTCAGGTGCGCCGCGCTGGTCGTGCTCGCGTCGGTCGTCACCGGGTGCCGCCCCGAGCCCGCCGTCACTCCCTCCAGCAGCCCATCTCCCTCGCCCACGATGAGGGACACGACGCGCGGACCGTCGGTCTCGCCGATCGAGACCGAGAAGCCGCAGTCCGCGTTCGAGCTGCCCACCGCGTGCGAGCAGATCTACTCCGCGTCCATGCTCGCCGACCTGCAGTCGGCCAATCCGCCTCTCAACGACCCCGGCGTCACGATGCTGTCGACGGAGAACGCCGACCTGCTCGAGATCATCCACGGCGGTGCTCCGACTCTGCGGTGCTCGTGGGGGCAGCCCAGCGAGTACGGCCTGGCGACCAACGTGACCGAGATCGACGGCACTCAGGCGGCCGCCATCGTCGCGGCACTGCCGGCTGCCGGATTCGGCTGCGAGGCGCTGGGCGACGGCACCGTGTGCCGGATCGAGCAGAAGGGCATCACGCTCGACGACAACGAGTACACCCGCGGTGAGACGCACTACGTCGGCGACGGCGCCATGGTGACCACCGCGTGGATCAACTTCGCGCCCGAGGGCTACACCGAAGACGTGGTCGCGACCCTCTGGGGCTGAGGCCTGCGGTCCCCGCATCTCGAATCCGCATCCCTTCGGCGGGCCTACTTCCCCGGATGGGGGAGTCGTCCCGTAGAATGAGCCCAGGGAAGAACCACCGACGACGTCGCAGCTCGCAGAAGTGAGTGCCCGCGACCGCCGGCGGCGAGTCCCCGATCCCGCGTTCGCGACGGCGTTAGCGCCGCCCGCGGGAGCACGCACAACCATCGGTGTCATCCGATCCTCGCCGGTCCCGAGCCGGCACTCACGCTCAGGAGGAGCATGCCGCCCACGGCAACCGCCCAGACGGCGCAGCGTCGCCGCAAGACCTCGTCCGCACGTCGCGACGACGAGGCCCCCATCATCCCGATCCTCGCCCGCAAGGTGCGCGAGGTCGAGGCCAAGGCCCAGCGCGGAAAGCTCGGGCCGACCAACCGCGTCAAGTTCCAGGTCATCGCGTTCCTGGTGCGCGAGGAGCGGGCCCGCGTGAAGGGCGACACCGAGCTGACGGATGCCACCCGCTCGGAGCTGCTGAAGCGGCTCGACGGCGTCGCGACCATCCTGGCGAAGACCGCCGCCCGCGACACCTCGCTCATCCAGCTGCTCGAGGTCGACCAGGCCACCTCACCGGTCGCGCGCCGCATGCGCCGGGACTGGCTGCTGGAGTCGGGCGCCGAGCTCGCCCCTGACGAGCTCATCATCACCGACGTCGCGCCCGTCTCGGCGCCGGTCGTCCCTGCGGCGCTCGTCGAGCGCCAGGTGGTGCCGCAGCAGGTGGTGGCGCGACGCGAGGCGAACCCCTTCCTCGCGCCCGACCTCTCGGCTCGACCCTCCAAAGAGACGCCGCGTCGGCGCCTGGACAGCTGGGAGCTCATGGGCCCGCTGTACAAGGCGTTCGAGACCGGTGCCGGCGGCGGCAGCGCCACCATGGATCTGCCGCCCGTCCCCGAATTCGACCGTCTGTCGCCCAGGGGCCTCGAGGTCATGCCGCACCAGTCGAGGTTCCTCGAGTCCGTGCGCGCCGGGCACCGCGCCTTCCTCCTCGCCGACGAACCGGGCCTCGGCAAGACGGCGGAGTCGGTGCTCGCAGCATCCGTCGCGAACGCGTACCCGCTCCTCGCGGTCGTCCCGAACGTCGTGAAGATGAACTGGGCGCGCGAGGTGGAGCGCTGGACGCCCCAGCGTCGCGCCACGGTGATCCAGGGCGACGGCGAAGACATCGACGCGTTCGCCGACGTGTTCATCGTCAACTACGAGATCCTCGACCGGCATCTGTCGTGGCTCAGCTCGATCGGGCTGAAGGGCATGGTCGTCGACGAGGCGCACTTCATCAAGAACCTCGGCTCGCAGCGGTCGCAGAACGTGCTCGCGCTGGCGACCCGCATCCGCGAGCAGGTGCGCGACCCGTTGCTGCTGGCCCTCACCGGTACGCCGCTCATCAACGACGTCGAGGACTTCGACGCGATCTGGCGGTTCCTCGGATGGACCAACGGCGAGAAGCCGGGCCCCGTGCTGATGGAGAAGCTCGACGAGACCGGTCTGACGCCGGCCGACAAGGCGTTCTATCCCGAGGCCCGCGATGCGGTCATCTCGATGGGCATTGTGCGGCGCAAGAAGAAGGATGTCGCGGCCGACCTTCCCGACAAGCTCATCGCCGATCTCCCCGTGGAGCTCGACGACGAGTTCGGCCGGTCGATCCGGCAGGCCGAGCGCGAGCTCGGCGAGCGGCTCGCCGCGAAGTACCGTCGCATCATCCAGGCGCGTGGCGACCGGGGCCTCGCTCCCGGCGAGGTGGACGAGGACATCGTCCGGCTGGTCGCGCACAACGAGCTGGAGGAGTCGAAGGCCGCCGGCACAGGCTCGGAGAACGTCTTCACGATGGTGCGCAAGATCGGCCAGGCCAAGGCCGTGCTCGCCGCGGACTACGCGGTGCAGCTGCAGCGCTCGGTCGGCAAGGTCGTGTTCTTCGCCAAGCACATCGACGTCATGGACGCCGCCGAGGCGCACTTCGCCGCAGCGGGACTCAAGACGGTATCGCTGCGCGGCGATCAGGCCACGGCGGCCCGCCAGCAGGCGATCGACGAGTTCAACAACGATCCCGCCGTCGGCATCGCGGTCTGCTCGCTGACCGCGGCCGGTGTCGGCGTGAACATGCAGGCGTCGTCGAACGTCGTGCTCGCCGAGCTGTCCTGGACGGCGGCCGAGCAGACGCAGGCGATCGACCGCGTGCACCGCATCGGCCAGGACGAGCCGGTCACCGCGTGGCGCATCATCGCGGCGCACACGATCGACACCAAGATCGCCGAGCTGATCGACTCGAAGCAGGGGCTCGCCGCGCGGGCCCTCGACGGCGAGGCCGTCGATCCGCAGTCGAGCGACTCGGTGCAGCTGTCGGCGCTCATGCACGTGCTGCGGCAGGCGCTCGGCGCCGCGTAAAGCGCGTATGGGGGAGGGCGGCGCGAATTCGCGCCGCCCTCCGTCGTCGGCGCGGGCTCGGGCGGTGCGTGTGGCAGGCCGGCGCGTCCGGCACTAATGTCGGGGGAGGCAGCGTCGCCGACTCTCTTCACCGGACAGCGAGGAACACAGCTATGAAGATCGGCATCCTGACGAGCGGCGGCGATTGCCCCGGGCTCAACGCGGTCATCCGCGGCGTCGTGCTCAAGGGGACGACGACCTACGACCTCGAGTTCGTCGGCATCCGCGACGGCTGGCGGGGTGTGGTCGACGGCGACTTCTTCCCGCTCACGCGGCACGAGGTGAAGGGGCTGTCGAAGGTCGGCGGCACCATCCTCGGCACCAGCCGCACCAACCCGTACGAGGGTCCGCGCGGCGGCGCCGAGAACATCGCGAAGACGATGTACGGCCACCGCATCGACGGCATCATCGCCATCGGCGGCGAGGGCACTCTGGCGGCCGCCAACCGCCTCGCGAACGACGGCATCAACGTGCTGGGCGTCCCGAAGACGATCGACAACGACCTGCGCGCGACGGACTACTCGTTCGGCTTCGACACCGCCGTCAACATCGCCACCGACGCGATGGACCGCCTGCGCACCACCGGCGACTCCCACCAGCGCTGCATGGTCGCCGAGGTCATGGGGCGCCACGTCGGCTGGATCGCCCTGCACGCCGGCATGGCCGCCGGCGCGCACACCATCTGCATCCCCGAGGTGCCGATGTCGATCGGCGACATCTGCGCCCAGGTGACGAAGGCGCACGATCGCGGTCGCGCGCCGCTCGTCGTGGTCTCGGAGGGCTTCACGCTCACCGGCATGGACGAGGCGTTCAGCGACAAGGGCCTCGACGCCTTCAACCGTCCGCGTCTGGGCGGCATCAGCGAGGTCCTCGCGCCCGAGATCGAACGCATCACGGGCATCGAGACGCGCTCCACCGTGCTGGGCCACATCCAGCGCGGCGGCTCGCCCTCGGGCTTCGACCGCGTGCTGGCGACCCGCCTGGGCCTGCACGCCGCCGACGCCGTCGTCGACGGCGCCTGGGGTCAGATGGTCGCCATGCGCGGCACCGACATCGTGCGCGTGCCCTTCGCCGAGGCGCTGGGCGAGCTCAACACCGTCCCCCTCTACCGCTACGAAGAGGCCGCCGCGCTCTTCGGGTGACGTCTCCCGCGCCGGACGGGACGGTGAGCGGATGCCTCGCCCCGAGGCATCCGCTCACCTTCATCTCTTGATGTCCCGGTTTTGGCTCTTGATGTCCCGGTTTTTGGCCCCGATGTCCCGATTTCGTTCGTAGGCGGCAGGCTGAGCGATGGAAATCGGGACATGCTCGCTCGATCCGATGCCACGGGATGTTCGTGGTCGGCTCCGCAGGCTGCTCATCGCCTCCTCCCCGACGGCGCCTGGCGATCAGGTGCTCACAGATCGCCGATCAAGACCTATCCGTTCGGCGGTGCTGCGGGAAGGTGAACGGATGCCGCGCCGCTCGCCCCTGCCGTCAGAACTGCCCGCGCGATTCAGTGTGTCGACGGCCGTCGCGCTCGGCGTCGCTCCATCGAGGCTGAACCGCGGCGACCTGCGTCGGCCGTTCCACGGCGTCCGTGCACTGGGAGACACCCCTGAAGCGACGCTGCTGGCTTCGTGCCTCGACTATGCCCCCCGCCTCGCGGAATGGCAGTTCTTCAGTCATGAGACGGCGTTGAGCCTCATGGGCGCGCCGACTCCTGAGTGGCCCCACCGCCCCGCTGTGCACGTTTCCGCTCACCGACCCGCTCGGGAGCCACGGACCTCGGGGGTCACCGGCCATCGCCTGCAACTGCGCGAGTCGGCGACGCTGGTTCTTCCGAACGGGCTGCCGATCGAGCACCCGGTGCGAGCCTGGCGGCAAGCGGGCACGCTCTGGGGGCTCGACGATCTCGTCGCTGCGGCTGATTTCCTGATCAGCGACCGGGGGCGACGGCCGATCGCCGCCATCGAAGATCTCGTCGCCGAGGTCGAAACCCTAGGTGACATCCGCGGCGGCATTCTGCGGAGAGCGCTGGCCGAGTCTCGCGGGGGCGTGAGGTCCCCGCGTGAGACGCGCCTTCGCCTGCTGCTGGTCCGTGCTGGTCTTCCCGAGCCCGAGATCAACTGGACTCTGAGGACTCATCGCGGTGCTGCGGTCGCGGAGCTGGACCTTGCGTATCCCCGATGGCGCGTGGCACCGGAGTACGACGGACGGGTCCACGCCGAGGACGCGGAACAGTTCGCGAAGGATGCCGATCGCTGGGATCTCATCCGTGCTCTCGGGTGGGATCACGTTCGCGTCCTCAACCACCACATGCGCGGTGACGGCCGCTCAGCCGTTGCGAAGGTGCGTGACGCTCGCATCCAGGCAGGTTGGCGCCCCGGTCAGGGACGTCATGTCCCACTTTCGTTCGCCTAGCCGACGCTGTGCGGCAGAGAGTGGGACACGACGGCGAGAAAGTGGGACACGCTCACGCGTCGGCGACGTCCAGCACGTCCAGCAGCCAGGCGAGCTCGAAGGCGCGCTCGCGCCAGGCGTTGTAGCGTCCGCTGACGCCGCCGTGGCCGGCGACCATCTCGCACTTGAGCAGGGCGTCGGCGCCGACTTCGCGCAGGCGCGCCACCCACTTCGCGGGCTCGACGTACAGCACGCGGGTGTCGTTGAGCGACGTGACGGCGAGGATGCGCGGGTACGCGGCATCCGTCCGCACGTTCTCGTACGGCGAGTAGGACTTCATGTAGGCGTAGACGTCGGCGTTGTGCAGCGGGTCGCCCCACTCATCCCATTCGATGACGGTGAGCGGCAGCGACGGGTCGAGGATCGTGGTGAGCGCGTCGACGAACGGCACGTCGGCGAGGATGCCGGCGAAGAGCTCGGGCGCGAGGTTGGCGACGGCGCCCATCAGCAGCCCGCCCGCCGAGCCGCCCTCGGCGACGAGGCGATCGGGCGTCGTGTAGCCGTTGTCGATCAGGTGCAGGGCGCAGTCCACGAAGTCCGTGAAGGTGTTGCGCTTGCTGAGCAGCTTGCCGTCCTCGTACCACTGGCGACCCATCTCGCCGCCGCCCCGCACGTGGGCCACGGCGAACACGACGCCCCGGTCGAGCTCCGAGAGGCGGGCGACCGAGAAGCCGGGCTCGATCGAGTGCTCGTACGACCCGTAGCCGTACAGGTGCACCGGTCGCGGGGCGGCGCCGGCGTCGCCGAACGACCGCTTGTACACCAGCGAGATCGGAATCTGCGTGCCGTCCTGCGCGGTCGCCCAGACGCGTTCCTGGGCGTACTCCGACGGCTCGTAGCCGCCGAGCACGGGCTGGCGCTTGCGCAGGTGCAGCTCACCGGTCGCGACATCGAGGTCGTACACCGTGCCGGGCGTGACGAAGGAGCCGTAGCCCAGACGCAGCAGCGGGGGAGCCCACTCCGGGTTGCCGCCGGTGCCCACGGAGTACAGCGGCTCGTCGAACGCGATCTCGCTGACCTCGCTCGACGAGTATTCGAGCATGCCGAGTCGGGGGAGGCCGCCGCGGCGGTAGCCGACCACGCCCCAGTCTCGGAACGTCGACACGCCCAGCAGCCGCTCGCCCGGGCGGTGGGGGATCACGACCGCGCGCTCTCCGGACGGGTCGGATGCCGCCACCCGCACCAGTTCGAAGTCCAGGGCGCCGTCATTGTGGAGGATGAACAGCACGTCCTCGCCGTCGACGACGGCGTGCTCGGAGTCGTACTCGACCCCTTCGGTGCGCGGCCACACGATGCGCGGCTCGCCGCGCAGGTCGTCGGCATCCAGCAGCCACTCCTCCGAGGTGATCGACGAGCCCAGCCCGATCACCAGGAAGCGGTCGCTGCGGGTGAAGCCCGCGCCCACCCAGAACTTCTCGTCGGGCTCGTGGAAGAGCTTCGCGTCGTCGGCGACCGCGGTGCCCAGCTCGTGCAGCCAGACGGTGTCGGGGCGCCACGCGTCGTCGACGGTCGTGTAGACGATGAAGCGGCCGTCGGGCGAGAAGGTGGCGCCGGCGAACGTGTCGGGGATCTCATCGGCCAGCTGCTCGCCGGTCGAGAGGTCGCGCACCCGCACCGTGTAGCGCTCGTCGCCGGCGACATCCACGCCGTAGAGCATCAGGGCGCCGTCGTTCGAGACCTCGAAGCTGCCGAGCGAGAAGAACTCGTGACCCTCCGCCTCGATGTTGCCGTCGAGCAGGATCTGCTCGCCAGGCACCTCGACATCGGGGGAGAGTTCGGGCGGCGTCCAGTCGTCGGGCGACGCGAGCGGCGCGCGGCACTGGATGCCGTACTGCTTGCCCTCGACAGTGCGGCCGTAGTACCACCAGTCGCCGCGGCGCGTCGGCACCGAGAGGTCCGTCTCGAGCGTCCGGCCCTTGATCTCGCTGAAGATTCGCTCGCGGAGTCCCTCCAGATGGGCCGTGCGCTGCTGCGTGTAGGAGTTCTCGGCCTCGAGGTGGGCGATGACGGCGGCGTCCTCCTTCTCACGGAACCACTCGTAGCGGTCTTCGACGTCGTCGCCGTGGTGCGAGCGCACGGTGATTCTGCTGTCGGCGACGGGAGGGACTTGGCCGGCGTCGAGCGGGGGACGGATGCCGGTGGCCGGGGTGGACGCGGCGGGTACGGAGTCGCTGAGAGTCACCGTTCCACGCTAGTCGCCTCCGAGTTGACCGTCAGGGTCGCCGATGTAGGATTCTTCCTGGCCGGTTGCCGGTTCCTGAATTCTTGGTGAACTCTTCGTTCGTCGCGCCGATCTCGTCGGCACCATCTCTCCACTCCTCCTCACCGAAAGCGAACGGTGGAAACCGCAACCCTCATCATCGTTCTGGTGATCGCGCTGGCGCTGTTCTTCGATTTCACGAACGGCTTCCACGACACGGCGAACGCGATGGCGACGCCGATCGCCACCGGCGCCCTCAAGCCCAAGACGGCTGTGCTCCTCGCTGCGGTGCTCAACCTCGTCGGTGCGTTCCTGTCCACCGAGGTGGCGCAGACCATCTCGGGCGGGATCATCAACGAGGAGCAGATCTCCCACGACATCTTCCCCGAGATCATCCTCGCCGGGCTCATCGGCGCCATCACGTGGAACATGCTCACGTGGCTGCTGGGTCTTCCCTCGTCGTCGTCGCACGCGCTGTTCGGCGGGCTGATCGGCGCCACGATCGTCGGCGTCGGCTTCACGGCCGTGAACTTCGGCGTCGTCATGTCCAAGGTGATCCTCCCGGCGTTCATCGCCCCGGTCACGGCCGGGCTCATCGCCTTCACCGCGACGAAGCTCGCCTACGCGCTCACCCGGCGCTACGACAGCAAGCCCGACGGGCGCGACGGCTTCCGTTTCGGGCAGATCTTCACGTCGTCCCTCGTCGCCCTGGCGCACGGCACGAACGACGCGCAGAAGACCATGGGCATCATCACGCTCCTCCTCATCACGGCCGGCCTGCAGTCCGCCTCGAACCCCGAGCCGCAGACCTGGGTGGTGTTCGCCTGCGCGATCACGATCGCCCTTGGCACCTACATGGGCGGCTGGCGCATCATCCGCACACTCGGCAAGGGGCTGACCGAGGTCAAGCCGGCGCAGGGCTTCGCGGCCGAGGCGTCGACGGCCTCGACGATCCTCGCCTCGAGCGCCCTCGGCTTCGCACTTTCGACCACCCAGGTCGCGTCGGGCTCGGTCATCGGATCCGGCCTCGGACGCCGGGGTTCCCAGGTGCGGTGGCGCACGGCGGGCCGCATCATGGTGGGCTGGGTCCTGACGCTCCCGGCTGCCGGCGCGGTCGGCGCCGTCGCGGCGCTCATCGTCGTGTGGCTCCCGGTCTGGGGCGTCATCATCGACGCGGTGCTCGCGGTCGTCATCATCCTCTTCCTCTTCCTGCGCTCCCGCCGCGACGAGGTCACGGCGTCGAATGCGATGAGCGAGGTCGCCGACTCCGGCCGCGCCGTCAAGGTCAAGCGCAACCCGCCGCCGACCCGCCGTCAGCGCGCGATCGCGCGTGAGGAGGCACGGCGCGTGGCGGCAGCTCAGACCGCGGCGAAGAAGGCAGCCAAGGCCGCGGAGCGATCTGCGAACGGCCCCAAGAACGGCGGCCCGCGATGACCATCCACTGGGACTCGTTCGTGCTCGTCTTCGTCGCCGCCTTCACCGCGGCGGTGCTCGTCGTCGCCTTCTACGCGCTGGGCCTGCGACTTCTCGTGCGTGCCGGCCGGGCGCCGGTCGTCGCCCCCGCCGAATTCACCGACGCCATCACCGTGATCTCCGAGAAAGAGGCTCGGCGCGCCGAGAAGGCCGCAGCGAAGGCCGCCAAGCGCAGCCCGCTGACCGAGGGCCAGAAGCGCGTGGCGCTTGCGGCCGCTTATCTCTGCTTCGCGGTATGCGCGGCCGCCGTGCTCGGCGGGCTCCTGCTCATCGTCTTCAACCACTGAGGTCGTCCCACCCCAGTGAGGCCCGCTCCCGTGCGCCGCGTGAGGCCTGTCGGAGCGAGCGCTTAGGCTGAGGCCATGGCGTCCACGACCCCTGCCGGCGCAGCCGACGCGTCCCCCGGAGCATCCGGCCGGGTGAGCCCGGGCGTACCCATCCAGTTCGGTCAGCACCCGCCGGCACGGCGCACCCTGCTGCACGTGAGCGACACGCACCTGCTCGCCGGCAACGCGCTGCTCGGCGGACGCTTCGACACGGCGGCGAATCTCACCCGGACGCTCGCCGCCGCCGAGGCCATCGGCATCCGTCCCGACGCGATCGTGTTCACCGGCGACCTGGCGGATCTCGGTGAGCCCGAGGCGTACACCGCGCTGCGCGCGGCGGTCGAACCGGTCGCGGAGCGGCTCGGAGCGCCCATCGTGTGGCTGGCGGGCAACCACGACGAGCGGCCGGCGATGCGCCGCGACCTGCTCGGGCTCGAGCCGACCCAGCAGCCCGTCACCGGTGTGTGGGACCTCGGCGGTCTCCGTCTGATCGGCCTCGACTCGACGGTGCCCGGCTGGCACCACGGCGATCTGGATTCCGCGCAGCTCGAGTGGCTGCGGGACGCGCTCGCGACACCCGCCCCGCTCGGCACGATCGTCGCCCTGCATCACCCGCCGTTGCCGTCCCATGTGCCGCTGTTCGACATTCTGGAGCTCCGCGACCAGGGCCGCCTCGCCGAGGTGATCGCCGGCACAGACGTGCGCGCGATCCTCGCCGGCCACCTGCACTATTCGACCAGCGGCACCTTCGCAGGCGTCCCCGTGAGCGTCGCCGCCGCCACCTGCTACACGATGAACCTGGCGCGGGCCGCGGTCGACGTGAACGGCATGGACGCCGGCCAGTCCTTCCACCTCGTGCACGTGTACGACGACACGATCACCCACGCTGTCGTCCCGGTCGTCGATGCACCCACCGCTGACGTGTTCTCGGCGGAGTGGGTCGAGCGGATGTCGCGACTCACGCCCGAGCAGCGGCTCGAGGCCTTCTCGCGCAAGCCTCACTGAGCGCGCTCGAACACCATCGGCGGACCGCCCCCGTGTACGAGGCGACCCGTTTCGCTGTACGCCGCGTATAGGCGGGCGGGACCGCGTCGCGAGTAGTCTCGAAGCATCCCGGCACACCGCTGTGAACGACCCACGAGGACACCACACACATGTCACTGGACGCAATGACGCGCACCCGCATCGAGACCGATTCCCTCGGATCCCTGGAGATCCCCGCCGACGCGTACTGGGGCATCCACACAGCCCGTGCGCTGGAGAACTTCCCGATCTCGAAGAGGCCGATCTCGGTCTACCCCGACCTGGTGCGAGCGCTGGCGATGGTGAAGCAGGCCTCCGCCCGCGCCAACCGGGAGATCGGGGTTCTCGATCCGGCCAAGGCCGATCTGATCGACCGCGCCGCGCAACTCGTGATCGAGGGGCAGTTCCACGACCAGTTCGTCGTCGGCGTGATTCAGGGCGGCGCCGGCACGTCGACGAACATGAACGCGAACGAGGTCATCACGAATGTCGCCCTCGAGCTCGCCGGGCGGCCGAAGGGCGACTACGCGTTCCTGTCGCCGATCGACGACACCAACCGGAGCCAGTCGACGAACGACGTCTACCCGACCGCGGTGAAGGTGGGGCTCGGCCTCGACCTCAAGACCCTGCTCGAAGAGCTGGATCTGCTGCGACGGGCCTTCCTGGCCAAGGCGGTCGAGTTCCATGACGTGCTCAAGGTCGGCCGGACGCAGCTGCAGGATGCCGTGCCGATGACCCTCGGCCAGGAGTTCCACGGCTTCGCGACCACGCTCGGTTACGACCACCAGCGCCTCACGGAGAACGCGTACCTGCTCTACGAGATCAACATGGGCGCGACGGCCATCGGAACGGGCATCACCACCGACCCGTCCTACGCCCCGGCGGTGCTGCGGCACCTGCGAGAGATCTCGGGCCTCGACCTCGCGACAGCGAACGACCTCGTCGAGGCGACGAGCGACACCGGTTCGTTCATGTCGTTCTCGGCGTCGCTGAAGCGCAACGCGATCAAGCTGTCGAAGATCTGCAACGACCTCCGGCTGCTCTCGTCCGGCCCGCAGGCGGGCTTCGGCGAGATCAACCTCCCGGCCCGCCAGGCAGGCTCGAGCATCATGCCCGGCAAGGTCAACCCGGTCATCCCCGAGGTCGTGAACCAGGTCGCGTTCGCCATCGCGGGCGCCGACCTGACCGTGACGATGGCCGTCGAGGGCGGCCAGCTGCAGCTCAACGCGTTCGAGCCTGTCATCGCGCACTCGATCTTCCAGTCGATCACGTGGCTGCGACAGTCGATCCTCACTCTGCGGGTCAACTGCGTCGAGGGCATCACCGCGAACCGCGAGCGGCTCGGAGCCATGGTGGGCAACAGCGTCGGTGTCATCACGGCGCTGACGCCGTTCATCGGCTACGCCGCCGCCGCAGCGCTCGCCAAGACCGCGCTGCTGACCGGGCACAGCGTCGCCGACCTCGTCGTCGAGGCGGGCCTGATGTCGCGCGACGAGGTCGCCAAGCAGCTGTCACCTGCGCGGCTGTCGGGGCTCGAGACGGTGACGGCCGCCATCCCGATCCAGCAGGCGCCGGAAGACGTCGTGGTCGAGCAGCGCGCCGAGTCTCGTTGAGCGGTTGCCGCGGGCGGCTCCCGATCGATAACGTCAGGGAGACTCGAACGAAAGGCGAGAAATGACCGATCCGCAGAACCCGGCCGCACCCGAGCCGCCTCAGCAGCCCGTGGGGGAGCCGACTGCGCCTCAGCCGCCCGCCGACGCGTACCCCGCGCCCGCCGAGCCCGAGTACGCCGCCCCCGCCGCTGGGTCGGAGTACGCGGCGCCGGCGGCGGCCGCCCAGCCCACGGACACGACACCTCCGCCCGCGTACGAGGCGGCCCCGCCCGCGTACCCCGCAGCGGCCCCCGCGTACCCGACCGCACCGCCGGCGGCGTACGGCGCACCGGCCGACGGCCCCGTCCCGGGCAAGACGCTCGGTATCGTCGCGTTCATCCTGTCGTTCTTCGTCTCGCTGGTCGGCCTCGTCCTCGGCATCGTGGCGCTCGTGCAGAGCCGCAAGGCCGGCGTCAAGAACGGCTGGGCGGTGGCGGCGATCATCGTCGGTGCCGTGCTGCTGGTGCTCAGCATCATCTTGACCATCGTCATCGTGTCGCTCGTGGTGGGCGGCCTCGCCGCGGCCTGTGCCGAACTCGGCCCGGGCGTCTGGGATCTGGAGAGCGGCGGCACCATCACCTGCAACTGACGTAGGCGACAGCAATCAGCTGAAACCGGCGACGAGGGGCGGGTCCGCATCGCGGATCCGCCCCTCGTCCGTGCGCCGGTCGGCCTCAGCCGAGGATGCGGCAGTGGGTCGTGAGGGCGCCGATGCCGTCGATCCCCACGGTCACCGTCGAGCGGTCGCGCAGGAACACCTGCGGATCCCGGGAGTAGCCGGCGCCGCCCGGGCTGCCGGTCGAGATGAGGGTGCCGGGCAGCAGCGTCGCCGACTTCGACAGATGCGAGATGAGAGCCGCGACCGGGCGCACCATCTGGCCGGTGGTGGCGTCCTGCAGCGTGGCGCCGTCGAGCACCGTCCAGATATGGAGGTCCTGCGGGTCGGGAACCTCGTCGGCCGTGACCACGAACGGGCCCGTGGGCGTGAAGCCGTCGAACGACTTGCAGCGCGACCACTGTGCTTCGGAGTACTGGATGTCGCGCGCGGTGATGTCGTTGACCACGGTGTACCCCCACACGTGGTCGAGGGCATCCTCCGGTGCGACGTCCTTCGCCGGCGTGCCGATGATGACGCCGAGTTCCGCCTCGTAGTCGACGGATTCGCTCAGCGAGCGCGGCCAGGTCGTCGTGTTGTCGTGCCCGGCGAGCGAGTTCGGCCACAGCACGAACACGGTCGGCGTGGAGTCGGTCTTCAGTCCCAGCTCACTGGAATGCGCCGCGTAGTTGAGCCCGATCGCGAGGATCACGGGCGGGGTGAGGACCGCCGATGCGAAGCGCATCGAGTCGAGCGGATGCCGCGGCCCCTGGCCCGCGGCATCCCTGACGCGTGCGAGCAGCGCGTCGCCGCCGGCGATCAGCTCCTCCAGCACGCGGGGGGCCCCGTCGAACAGCGTCTCGACGATGACAGCCTCGTCGCCTTCGATCAGTGCGAGCCTCGGCCCGCCCGACTCCGGTGGCACGACATGGGCGAAGCGCATCCCCCCAACCTAGCCGGAGGGCCGCGCGGGAGTGCCACGGCAGCGTGCGCGACGCGTGAGTCCTGTGCAGCCTTAGGCTGTGCGCATGACGCACGACCCCGGTGCCGCCAGGCCACGGCCCTCGCTCACGCCGCCCGAGTTCGCGTCGGCGCTCGCGCAGCCCCGGCACGCCGCCGCGGCGCCGATCACGCCACCGGCGACCTCGCCCGCTCCCGTCCAGATCCCCACCGCCGCAGTACCGCGCGGGGGACGCACGGCGTCCATCTGGATCATCGGCGTCCTCGTGCTGATCCTGATCGGACTGGTCGGGTACTTCCTGAACGCCCTGGGTCCCGGTGCTTCGCTGATCGGGATGCTGCTGGCCCTGGTGCCGCTCGTCGGCGTGCTGTTCGCCGTGCGCATCGTCGACCGCTGGGAGCCCGAGCCGCGGGGACTGCTGGTGCTGGCGATCGCGTGGGGCGCCATCGCCGCCGTCGGCATCGCCCTGGGAGTCGACCTGCTCCTGTCGATGGTGTTCGGCCCCGCCACCGGCGCGCGTGAGGTGCTGCAGACCGTGGTGCAGGCGCCGGTCGTCGAGGAGTTCGCGAAGGGCCTGGGGGTGTTCCTCATCTTCGCGACCGCACGCCGGGCGTTCGACGGCCCGGTCGACGGCATCGTGTATGGCGCGCTGGTCGGCGCCGGCTTCGCGTTCACCGAGAACATCCAGTACTTCGCGGTGAGCTTCATCCAGGGGGGAGCCGCCGAGACGTCCATGACGTTCTTCCTGCGCGGCATCCTCTCGCCGTTCGCCCACGTCATGTTCACGAGTGTCACCGGCTTCGTCCTCGGCCTCGCCGCGCGGCGCGGGGTCTCGACAGGTCAGGCCATCGGACCGTGGCTCGTGGGGTTGGCCGGCGCGATCGCGCTGCACGCGTTCTGGAACGGCTCCGCGGTGTTCGGCGACTTCTTCGCGCTCTACCTCACGCTGCAGGTGCCGCTGTTCATCGGCTTCGTCCTGGGCATCGTCGCCCTGCGGCGTGAGGAGTCCCGGCTCACCCGGCGACGGCTGGGCGACTACGCCGCCGCGGGATGGTTCACCCCGCAGGAGGTCGACATGCTCGCCACGTCCGCCGGGCGCAAGGCGGCGCTGGCGTGGGCGCGCACGCTGCGGGGCGATCGCAGCGCGCTCATGAGGAGCTTCATCACCGACGCCACCGCGCTCGCCGCCACGCGCCAGCGCGCCATCACCGGCCGCGACCCGCACGCCGCAGCGGAGGAGCAGGATCTGCTGGCGAGGGCGGCGACGACACGCGCGGCGATGTTCGCGCCTTGACCGCAGAGGCACCTGGAACAAGACTCAGCGCTCGGTGCCGCGGCGATGCCTGCGTGTCTACCGAGCGCTGAGTTGGCCTGCGACCAGGATGCCGGGGGCCCGCGCGAGTGTCAAGAGAGCGCCGGTGGTTCCCCTGACGGCGAACTTCCTCGGCCTCCGGGAGCGCGGGATGGTTGGATGGTGTCATGACTGACGACCGCACCAAGCCCGAGATCGACGCACCTGCCGGCCCGGCGCCGGCAGATCTGGTCGTCCGCGACATCGTCGTGGGCGAAGGTGCCGAGGCGAAGCCCGGCGACACCGTGACCGTCCACTACGTGGGCGTCGAGTACGACACCGGCGACGAGTTCGACTCGTCGTGGAACCGCGGCGAGAGCATCCAGTTCCCGCTCCGCGGCCTGATCCAGGGATGGCAGGACGGCATCCCGGGCATGAAGGAGGGCGGTCGCCGCGAACTCGTCATCCCGCCCGACCTCGCCTACGGCCCCGCCGGCGGCCACTTCCTCGGCGGCAAGACGCTGATCTTCGTCATCGACCTCGTCAAGGTCGGCTGACCCCTCCACGTCGACGTTCACGGGGAGCGGATGCTGCGGCATCCGCTCCCTTCGTCATGTCCGGCGTCCGATCACCGGCCGCGGGGTGCGTGAGAAGTTTTTCATTCATGGGAATAGATCTCGACCTCTCGCGTTGTCGTCCATCAAGCCTCGCCGCGCCCCGCTGCGACCCATCCACCACGGAGGACGACCATGACCGACACCACCACGATCGACGTTCCCGGCTACAAGGCCGGCACCTGGGTGCTCGATCCCGCGCACAGCGAGGTCACGTTCAGCGTCCGCCACATGATGATCTCGAAGGTGCGCGGCACCTTCGGCATGAAGAGTGCCACCCTGATCGCCCCCGAGAACCCGCTCGACGCGCAGGTCGAGGCGAGCGTCGACGTGACCTCGGTCGACACCAAGGACGACGGTCGCGACAACCACCTCCGCTCCGGCGACTTCTTCGACGTCGAGAACCACCCGACCATGGAGTTCCGCTCGACCGGCGCGCGCATCGCTGACGGCGACTTCCTGGTCGACGGCGACCTCACCATCCGCGGCGTCACCAAGCCGGTGACCTTCGAGTTCGAGTTCGGCGGCTTCGGCACCGACCCGTGGGGCAACTACAAGGCTGGTGCGACCGCCAAGACCGTCGTGAACCGTGAGGACTTCGGCCTCACCTGGAACGCCGCGCTCGAGACCGGCGGCGTCCTGGTCGGCAAGGACGTCACCATCACGCTCGATCTGCAGGGCGCGCTCCAGCAGGACTGACACGCAACCCCCAGAGCGGATGCCTCGAATCGAGGCATCCGCTCTTCGCGGCTCTTCGGGCGTGCTGTGCGTCAACCCGAGACGGAGACCGTCTCGCGCGCCCGGCCGGAGCTCTCCACGAGCTCCGCGTGGACCTGCGCGACCCCGCGGCGGGCGACTTTGTTGCGGCGGATGCTGCCGTCGGTCGACGTGAAGTGCTCGGCGGAGTCGCCGTCGGTGAGGTACACCGGCTGCACGATGGTCCAATCGAGCTCCGATCCCCGCAGGACGCCCTCCTGGATCTCGGAGTCGATGATCTGCGGACGGATGAGCAGCGCGAACAGGATCCGGTCGGTGAGTCGCAGCAGGGCGCGCGTGTCGCCGACGCCATACGACGACTGCACGACGAGCCGACTCACGCCCGCGCGCCGCGCCGCCGCCACGATCGCCGCCGTGCCCTTCGAGCGCACGTCGTCGGCGGTGCCCTGAGCGCCGCGGAGCCGCACCCGGAGCGTGGGCTCCGAGATGCCGAGGGTCACGACGATCGCGTCGTGGCCGGGCACCACGCCGTCGAGGACGGAGGCGCGTGTCGCGTCGCCGTCGACGCGCTCGAGACCTTCGCGGCCCGGCAGCGAGGAGGCGTGGCGCGCGAGCGCCGTCACCCGGTGGCCGCGTTCGAGCAGGGCGTCGCAGACGGCGCGGCCGGATCCGCCGGTGGCGCCGATGACGAGGATGTTCATGAGGTTCTCCCTTCGGTGGTGATCCAACCCTTCCAGTCCCGCGCCGGATGATCTATCGTCAGAAGTACGTATTCCATGACCGATCGTCCGGGGGCTTCATGAGTGTCACCATGCCGTGGGACACCGAGGACGCCTTCACCGCCGCGCTCTACCGCGTCCGCATGCGCGGCGCGTTCTACTCGTGGACGGAAGCGTCTGCGGAGGGCGCCGTGGAGATGCCGCAGTTCCCGGGCACGCTCAGCTTCCACATCGTCGCGCACGGGACGGCACACCTCGAGGTCGAGGGTGCCGATGCTGTGCCGCTCGATGCTGGAATGCTCGCCCTCGTGCCGCGGGGGATCGGGCACCGCGTCTCTACGAGTCCGGGTGCGCAGATCGTCGGACGCGCCGACCTTCTGCCGCAGACGATGCTCGGCGATGCGTTCTCGGTGCTGCGGATCGGACCCGAGGTCGCCGATCCGCCGCTGGCGCTGCTGTGCGGCGTGGTCGCGTTCGACTCTCCCGCGGTCGATGACATGCTCGCGGTGCTGCCGTCGGTCGTCATCGTCGACTCGGCTCGGCATCCGGTGATGGCGGCGCTGCTGCCCCTGCTCGCGCGCGAGCTGCGGGAGCCGAAGCCCGGGGGAGACGCCGTCGCCACGCGGCTGGCGGACGTGCTCGTCGTGGAGACCGTCCGGGCGTGGCTGGCCGATCAGCAGTCGGAGTCCAGCGGCTGGCTCGCTGCGCTGCGAGATCCCCAGCTCGGCGCCGCGCTCGCTGCCGTCCACCATGATCCGGGCCATCCGTGGACTCTCGACGCGCTCGCGCGCCGCGCGACGATGTCGCGCTCCGTCTTCGCGGCGCGGTTCACCGCGGTGGTCGGAACGCCGCCGATGACCTACGTGTCGGCGGCGCGGATGCGCGCCGCGCGCGCGATGCTCGCCGAAGGGCGCAGCGTCGCGGCGGTCGCCGCTGCGCACGGGTACGGATCCGAGGCCGCGTTCAGCCGTGCCTTCGCCCGCGTCACCGGTGAGACGCCGGGGCGCGTCCGCCGGGCCGCGGCCTGACGCGAGCGGATCGGGCGGTCGTCAGGCGCGCGGTCGCCGGCGCAGGCGGTCTTGTGCGAGCAGGATGCCGAGGAAAACGACGAGCGCGCCCAGGGGCTCGTTCCACGAGATCGTCTCGCCCAAAATGACGATGCCCAGGATGACGCCGACCACCGGTGTGATGTAGGTCACGGTCGAGGCGCGGGTGGGTCCCCACGCTCGGACGGTGTTCTGGTTCCAGACGTACGCGATCCCGGTGCCGAGGCAGCCGAGCAGGACGAGGCTGACGACGATGGGCGCGTCGAGGCGCACCGGCGTCAGGACGAGGAAGGGCGTGAGCACGACCATCACCGCCCCCGCCATCGCGATGTAGCCGAACGTGAACGCCAGCGCCGACATCCCGGTGTTCGAGACGAAGCGCCGCATGTAGGCGAGGCTGAAGCCGTAGCTCGCGGTCGCGCCGAGGATGGCGAGTTCGGCGACCAGGCTGCCGTCGAAGGCGATGCCCTGCCACGGGGCGATGATGACGACCACGCCCAGGATGCCGACGCCGATGCCGGCGACCTGCACGTTCTTGAGCTTCTCGACGCGGAAGACGAGCCACGCCATGATCGCGGTCATGATCGGCGTGGTGGCGTTGAAGATGCTGGCGACGCCCGAGCTGACGTACTGCTGCGCCCACGAGAACAGCAGGAACGGGATGACGCAGAACGTGAGGCCCAGCACGAGAAGGTGGGCCCACACGCGGAGACTGCGCGAGAGCTGCTCGCGACGCAGGAGGACGAGCGCGCCGAGCGTGAGTGCGCCCAGCAGGATGCGGGTCCAGGCGACCTGCGCCGGCGAGATGCCGGTGAGCGACACCTTCATGAAGAGGAAGCTCGAGCCCCACACGATTCCGGCGAGCACGAACTGCACCGTGATCCAGCGCGCGGAGGGCAGTAGCTCTGCGCGTGTCATGGGAGTCGTGTCGGTCGTCGAAGCCACGTGGCCACCCTACGGTCGCCCTGCGACGGCGTGGCGCGCCGTCGCATGCGACGGCCGAAATCCGCCGGTCTGCGACGGTTCGACTACGGTGCGACCCCGGTCACGGAACAGGGTGCTCGGCGTCGTACGCGCGGAAGCGCGGGCTGGCGCGCACGAGCATCGCCACGAGCGCGATGATCACGAAGCCGCCGAGCAGTGGCGGGAACCACAGCGCCGTGAGGGTCGCGAGCGTCCCTGCGTAGAGGGCGCCCAAGCGCGGTCCGCCGGTGACCACGACGATGAAGATGCCCTGCAGCCGGCCACGGATCGCGTCGGGCACGGCCGCCTGCACCATGGTGTTGCGGAAGATCGAGCTGATGTTGTCGGCGGCGCCCGAGACGGCGAGCACGACGCACGCGAGTGCGATGAGAGCGACGTTCGGGGTGTCGGCATCGACTCCGACGGGTGCCAGCCACCCGAGTGCGGCCGCCCCGAGGACCAGGCCGAGAGCGGCGATCGAACCGCCGTACACGAGGATGGCGCGCTCGATGCCGAGACCCTGGCGGCGGATCCCGCCCACGCGGCCCGAGAACAGACTGGATGCGAAGGCGCCGGCCGCGACGGATGCGGTGAGGACGCCCGTGGTGATCGGCCCGCCGCCGAGCAGCACCGCACCGATGGCGGGGAACAGCGATAGCGGCTGGCCGAACGTCATCGCGATGATGTCGAGGATGAACTGGAGGCGGATGTTCGACGCGCGCCGGAGGAACCGCCAGCCGTCCCGGAGCGATTCGAGTCCGGGCCGGACGACCTCGCCCTCGGGACGCAGGGTCGGCAGTGTCCAGAGGCCGAGGAACAGCGAGGTCATCAGGATCACATCGAGCGTGTACGTCCAGGCGTAACCGGTCAGCGCCACCAGCACGCCGGCGAGCGCGGGACCCGCCATCACCATGATCCCGACGGTGATGCCGCCGAGGGCCGAGGCGGCCGGCAGCAGGTCGCGGGGGAGCAGGCGCGGCACGATCGCCTGGCGGGTCGCCAGCACGATCGAATTGGCCGCGGAGTTGACGATGCTGAGCGCGTACAGCCACCACACCGTCTCGAGGCTCGCCCAGGTGAGGACGGCGAGGAGCGCCGTCGAGCCGAAGGTGACCGTGGCGGCGATCAAAGCGACGGCCCGGCGGTCGAACGCGTCGGCCAGCATGCCGCCGTAGATGCCGGCGATGACCATGGGCACGAGCCCGGCGACGGCGATCATCGAGACGGCGAACGTGGACTCGGTGAGGTCGTACATCTGCAGCATGATCGCGACGATCGTGAGCTGGCCGCCCAGGCCTGCGAGCGTCGATCCGATCCACATCCGCGTGAACGCGGGACTGGTGCGGAACGGCCGCAGGTCGATGAGGTGGCTGCGATGCTGCTCGGTGCTCACTCGGCGACCTCGGCCGGCGCTCCACGGCGGCACTGCGGCTCGACGCGGAGGGGGTGGGGCACGGGTTCGAGCGTACCCGGGCTCAACGGGAGCGCGTTCGCCGCGGCATCCGTTCGCTGGTAGACTCTTCAGGTTGCCGTTAGATCGGCCGCGGATAAAGAGAGCTCGCGCATCAGGCGTCGGGCGCCGCGCAACGACGAGAAAGGGGATCCCATCTATGCCACTCGAATCAGACGCCAAGAAGGCGATCATCGAAGAGTACGCGACGCACCCCGGTGACACCGGATCCCCCGAGGTGCAGGTCGCGATGCTGACGCAGCGCATCAAGGACCTTACAGAGCACCTGAAGGAGCACAAACACGACCACCACTCGCGTCGTGGGCTGTTCCTGATGGTCGGTCAGCGCCGTCGTCTGCTCGGCTACCTCCAGGACATCGACATCAACCGTTACCGGTCGCTGATCGAGCGTCTCGGACTGCGCCGCTAATCGCAGCCAGCGTACAATCGCGCGAAACATTCTTGGAAGGCCTCCCCACGGTGTGGGGGGGCCTTCACCTTTTCCGCTCGCCGGCCCGCGCCCGCCCTCGCCGCCTCGCTACGTGCTGCTCACCGCCTCTTGCCGGTAGCTGCCTGTCATGACGTGCCGGGCGAGGCGCCCTGTGACAGGCGGGCGGATGCCTCGGCCGCCTCGAAGCCGAGCGGAAGCTGTGACACGGGATCGAGCCCGGTGAGGGTCACCCAGCCCTCGGCCAGGAGTGCGGCGTCGCTGCCCGGCTCCGGGGTGTTGGGCAGGTCCTCGACGGCAAGGCGGATGTGGCCGGCGTCCCGCTCGCTCAACGTCGTCTGCACGATACCGAACGGGGCGAGAGCTGCCTCCACGATGCCGCGGTTCGCCGGGGAGTTCGGCGCGTTGAGGTTCAGGACCGTTCCCCGCGGCCGCTCGAGCAGGAACGGCAGGACTCCGATCGTGGCCGTGGCTGCGGCATCCCAATGGAACTGCGTCGGATTCATGCCGACGTCCAGCGACACCGCGACAGCCCACGCGCCGTTGAGGCCGCCGGTCAGGGCGGCGCCGACCGTGCCGGAGTGCAGGATGGCGCGACCGACGTTCGCGCCGTGATTCACTCCCGAGAGCACGAGCTCGGCCGGGTCGCCGAAGGCGCCGTGCGCCGCGATGAGCGCGATGAGGCCCGGCCCGCCGCGCACCGCGTAGGCCGCGACGCCCTCGAGCCCGGTCAGCTCGCGCCGCTCGATGGCGATGCGTCCGTCCTCCTCGGCGGCGACGATCGATGCGCTGGATCCGCTGGACTGCCGCACGGGCGCCGCGATGGTGACATCGAGCCCGGCGTCGAGGGCGGCACGGGCCAGGACGTGCAGCCCCGGGGCGTCGATGCCGTCGTCGTTGGTGATCAGGGTGCGCATCATCGCTGCTCTCCTGGCTCGGCGGGCGCTGCCGGCTCCGCGAGTGCGGCGAGTCCGTCGGGGCTGACGTGTCCGGTCACCGGCTGCTCCATCCCCGCCTCGGCATCGTCGACGATCTCCCGCACCATCACCGCCGCCCGCAGCGCGGCGATCGTCTGGGGGTCGCCCGTGCCGAGGCCATGCCGGGTCACGTTCAGGGCCGCTGCGGCGGCACCGGTCACGATGGCGTCACGGAGGCTCTCGCCCCGTGCGATGCCGGCCGCGACGCCCGCGGTGAGCGAATCGCCGGCGCCGCGGGTGTCGGCGACCTCCATGCGGGGCGCGTTCACCTCCAGGATTCCGGCGGCGTCGAGCAGGAGCGTCGGCTCGAGCGAGCGCGAGACGATCACCGCGCCCGCTCCGCCGTCGTGCAGTCGACGCATCGCAGCGATGATCGCGACGGCGGAGTCGTCGTCGACCCGCCCGTCGTGCGCGAGCTCTTCGTCGCTCACCTTGAGCACATCGACGCCCCCTTCCAGCGCCGCGTCGAGCCGAGCGCCGGCGAGATCGACGACCACCTTGGCACCGCCGGCTCGCAGGTCGGCGGCGAGACGGCGATAGGTGTCGGCCGGGAGCGCTTCGTCGCCGGCCGGTCCGCTCAGGATCGTCAGGCCCGAGGCGAGCCCTTCCCGCAGGGTCACGCCGTAGAGCTCGTCGAGATCGTGGCGCGCGAGGGGCTCGCCCTCCGTCTCGGCGATGATCTGGCGCTCGCCGCCGCGGCGGTCGTGCACGTACGCGGAGCCCTTCCCGGGTCGCTCGACGCCCGCGACGGTGATGCCTTCGTCTTCCAGGAGGTGTTGCAGCATCCGTCCGATTTCTCCGGTGAGGCTGCAGCACAGCGTCACCGATACGCCGAGCCGCAGCAGCATGCGCGCCTGCCAGACGCCCTGGCCGCCCGCGTGCACGTGGACGTCCGGCTCGCCGTCGTGCTCCTCGACCGTGACGGTGAGCGTCGGGGAGGGCGCGAAGATCGTCACGTCGCTCATGCCGCCACGCTAGGCGGGGCGTCGAACGCTCCGGCACCCCCTTGCACCGGCGGGAGAGACCTGCAAGAAGTGCGTCACGCGGATGCCGCAGCCCGGGCCGCGACGAGATCCGCATGGTGGATCGCGGCGACGTCCGGGTGCGCGCGCAGGCGCGACTTCAGCGCGTTCTCGCCGTACAGCGCGTGAATCGGATTCGCCGGGTCCTGCGTGACACCTCGGGCCTGCACCGCGAGCTCGGCCGGGAGGTCGATGAGCGGCAGGCGCTTGTCGAGCGCGGGATTGAAGAAGAACGGGACCGAGATGCGGTCGTCGGGGTAGGTGGGGGAGATGACGCGGTGCTTCGTCGCGATCAGGTAGCCCTGAGTCGCGTACTCGAGCAGCTCGCCGATGTTGACGACGAACGCGCCGGGAACCGGGGGAGCGTCCACCCAGTGCTGATCTCCCGTGACGCCGTCTCTCCGCTCGACCTGGAGCCCGCCCTTGCCGGGCTCGACCCAGAGCAGCGTCAGCACACCGGAGTCCTTGTGCGCTCCGACGCCTTGCTGGGGCGTGGGGTCCTCCTTGCCGGGGTACCGGACGATCTTGATGAGGGTCGACGGCTCGCCGAAGTGCTCGTCGAAGTAGCTCTCCGGGGCGCCGAGCGACAGCGCCCACGCCCGCAGCAGCCTGCGTGCGACGCCCGACAGGTGGTCGTGCCACTCCGAGACGACCTCCCGCAGCTCGGGCTGCGCGTCGGGCCAGAGGTTCGGGCCGATGAGCCGCGCGAAGTCCGGGGCATCGGCATCCGACACTGCCGCTCGCTCCGGTCCGATGTCGATCTGCTCCCGCCAGTCGACTTTGCCCTGCGTGCGCTCGCCGCCGATGCGCGTGTAGCCCCGGAAGTGCGGGCTGTTGACGTTCTCGATGGCGAGCTTGTCGGCTTCGGGGAGGGCGAAGAAGTCGCGGGCGGCGCGGTGCAGGCGGGCTTCCAGCTCGGGTGAGATACCCGTCCCGGTCAGGTAGAAGAAGCCGACGTCGTGCGTCGCCGCGCGCAGATCGTCGCGGAACTGCGCGGCGGCCTCCGGTCCCTCGTCGAGCCGCGAGAGGTCGAGGATCGGCAGGTTCAGCTCGGTCATGAGGCGAGAGTAAACGGATGCCGCGGCATCCGCTCTGTTTGTTGCCTTCGGTTTCGCCCCGCTCTCGCGCACCCCGCCCGCGCTGTCCGACTCAACACGGGGAAGAGAGGCAGGGACGAGAGAGCGCGCGGGGGATCAGGGCTGGGCGAAGAAGGCGCGGATGTCGCCGACCACCAGCTCCGGGACCTCGAGGGCCGCGTAGTGGCCGCCACGTTCGAAGCGGCTCCAGTGGACGATGTTCGAGTTGTCGCGCTCGGCGAACACCTTGATGGTCTGGAAGTCGTCCTTGAAGACGGCGACGCCGGTGCGCGCGTCGCTCACCCGAGGCTCGGCCTCGGCCAGCGCGTTGTCGCGGTAGGCGCGGCTCATGCCCGCCGACGCGTTGGCGAACCACGCGACGCTCACCTCGGTGAGGATCGCGTCGAGCGGCACGAGGGCGGTGCCGTTGCCGAACGAGTTGAACAGCTCGGCGTAGGCGAGGTGGCCGACAGGGGAGTCCGACAGGGCGGCGGCGATCGTCTGCGGGCGGGCGGCGTTCATCGTGTTGTAGGCGCCCACCGACTGGAACCACTGCATGTGCTCGAGGCCGGCGTAGTCCTGCGGCCCGAGCTTCTCGAACTCGGCCGGATCGCCCGACGGGAACGAGAACAGCTGCAGCACGTGCAGGCCGAGGAACCCCTCCGGGTCGAGGAGGCCGAGCTCGCGGGCGACCATCGCGCCGTTGTCGCTGCCATGGATGCCGTAGGACTCGTAGCCGAGCCGGCGCATGAGCGTGTCGTATGCGGCGGCGACGCGGCCGACCGTCCAGCCGGAATCGGCGACGGGCTGGCTGAAGCCGAAGCCGGGGGCGTCGGGCACGACCACGTCGAAGGCGTCCTCGGCGCGGCCGCCGTGCGCGACCGGGTCGACGAGCGGGCCGATCATGTCGAGGTAGTCGACGAAGGATCCCGGGTAGGTGTGGGCAAGGATCAGCGGCGTCGCACCTTCGTGCGGGGAGCGGACGTGCAGGAAGTGGATCGTCTGCCCGTCGATCTCGGTGGTGAAGTGGGGGAACTCGTTCATGCGCGCCTCGGCGGCACGCCAGTCGAACCCGTCGCGCCAGCGCGCGACGGCTTCGGCGAGATACGAGATCGGCGTGCCCGAGTCCCAGTCGTCGGACGGCGCGGGCTGGGGCAGACGGGTGCGGGCGAGGCGGTCGGCGAGGTCATCGACCGCTGCTTGCGGCACGTCGATGCGGAAGGGGCGGATGTCTGCGGTGGAGGTGGTTGCGGTGTTCATGTCTTCGACGTTACGGTCAAAACAGGCACGTTCTCTTCCTCTTATCTACCCGTCGAATCGAGTTCGCGATGGCCGACACGTCCGCCCGGATGCTCGCCCTCCTGGCCCTGCTCCAGAGCCGCCCGCGGTGGCCGGGCCCCGAACTCGCCGCCCGTCTCGACGTGTCGGTGCGGACCGTCCGCAACGACATCGAGCGACTTCGCACACTCGGCTATCCGGTGGAGGCAGAGCGCGGCCGGGCCGGCTCATACCGCCTCGCGGCCGGCGGCAAGCTGCCGCCGCTCCTGCTCGACGACGACGAGGCGGTCGCGGTGGCGATCGGGCTTCGGGTGGCGCGCGGCGTGGCGGGCGTCGAGGAGGCCGGCGCCCGCGCGCTGGCGAAGTTGCTGCAGGTGCTGCCCGAGCGGCTGCGGCCGACCGTCGACGCGGTCGCCGCCACGGTGGACAGCGGGCCCGAGAACATCGGGACGGACGCCCCGGATCCGGAGGTCGACCCGCATGTGCTCAGCGCCGTCGCCCAGGCCGTGCACGCTCGGGAGTGGCTGAGATTCGACGATCGCGGCGTCCCGCGAAGGGTGGAGCCCTACCGCCTGCTCAGCTGGCAGCGTCGCTGGTACCTCGTGGCGCGCGATCCGGAGATCGACGAGTGGGAGACCTTCCGCCTCGACTGGATCGAGCCCCGGATGCCCACGCGCCGCCCCTTCGAGCCCGTCTCGGTGCCGGGCGGCGACTTCACCGCGTTCGCGCTGCGATCCATCGCGGCGGGCGGCTGGAAGGTGCACGCGCGCCTGCGCATCGCGGCGCCCGCCGACAGGGTGATCGCACGGATCAATCCGACGGTCGGCGTCGTGGAGGCGGTCGATCCGGCGACCTCGGTGCTCCTGACGGGTGCCGACAGCCTCGAGACGATCGCCGCGTACATCGGCATGCTCGGCATGGACTTCACCGTCGACTCGCCCGCCGAGCTGGTGCCGCACCTTCTTCGACTCGCCGACCGGTACACGCGGGCGGCCGGCTGACCGCATCGCCAGCCGATCCGATCGGCACAGCGACCGGACAGAGAGCGTCGTGGACCGGCCGCTCAGCCGTTCTGGCGCGGGTCGGGCCGAGGCATCCGCGGTTCCTCTCGCGGTCGGCGCGAGCCCGTGGGATCGCTCCGCCGGCCCTCGCGTCGGGCGAGCGTGGGATCGGCGAAGAGCCACGCGGGGCGCGGCTCGACCAGCGGGCGGAACAGCCGCCGCACCGGTCTGGTGGCCAGTCCCAGGGCGATGAGCACCGAGCCCACGATCACGAGCGGCAGCCACAGCCACGTGGGCTCGGCGTTGCGCAGCACGCCGCTCTCGCGGAAGGGATAGAGCACGAACGAGTGCAGCAGATAGACGTACATCGTGTACTGACCGAAGTGCGTCCACCAGTGCGTGCCGCGTGGAAGGAGGGCGAAGAACGCCGTCGACAGCAGCACCGCGACGATCATGAGGGTCAGCCTCACGCCACCGGCCCACCACTGCGTTCCGCCGATGGAGGCGTAGTTCTCGTCGTAGAAGAGCCATTCGCGCAGGTTCATCGCGCGCCACTCATCGACGAAGAACCAGGCCGCCCACGCGGCGACCGCGAAAAGGCCCAGGCCAGCGGCGAACACCCACCACGGGCGCCGATCGAGGAGGCGCAGGCGCGCGACGATGTCGTGTTCGCGCAGCCACCAGCCGAGCGTGAAGAACGGGAGCAGTCCGAGTGTCCGCGACAAGGAGAACGTCGAGTCGATGTTGGGCAGGTAGCCGGCGCCGATCGAGATGACGACCGTCCACAGGAGCGGCCAGCGCAGCAGCGCGAGGTAGGGCAGCACGACGCGGAAGATTCCGAGCGCCAGCAGGAACCACAGCGTCCACGACGGCTGGGTGAGGTTGGGGTTCGCCTGTCCCTCGACGAGCCACTTCGTGAGCGTCCACAGCCCCTCGAAGACGACGTACGGCACGAGGATGTCGGTGATGACGCGCGCCATCTGCCTTCTGGTCGGGGCGTCCGACTTCGAGAAGTAACCCGAGATCACGGCGAATGCCGGCATGTGGAAGGCGTAGACGACGAGATAGAGGCTGAGCGCGATATCGGAGTCGTAGGTCAGCCGCTGCACGGCGTGGCCGAGCACCACGAGGACGATGCACGCGAAGCGCGCGTTGTCCCAGAAAGGTGTGCGCCGTCGCGGGCGGGCGACCTGTCCCGCCGGGGTGGTCGCCGTGGGGGGAGCGCTGCTGCCGGTCATCGTCACCTCTCGCCGGGGCGCTGACCAGACTAGCCGGGCCCACCCGTACCCACCCTCGCTTGACACTGAGTCCCGCGCTGGCTGAGTCTGAGTGCGAGCGTACGACGGTGCGCGCCAGAGGGGATGACATGACGGATGCCGCGACCGAAGCCCGTTCAGCCACGCCCGCGTCGGCTTCGCCGGTGGTGACGGTGAGCGCGGGCAGCATCCGCGGCACCCGCGAGGGCGGCATCGACCGCTTTCTCGGCATCCCGTACGCGGCGCCGCCGGTCGGTGAACTCCGGTTCGCTCCTCCGGCGCCCCCACCCGCATGGGACGGCGAGCGGGATGCCTCGTCCTTCGGTCCGACGGCGCCGCAGCGCCCGTACGCACCGGCGGTCGCCACCTACCTCTCCACCGTGGAGGTGCCGGGCGACGAGATCCTGACGGTCAACGTGTGGACGCCCTCCGACCGCGCACCGCAAGCGGCGCTTCCGGTGCTGGTGTTCGTGCACGGCGGCGCGCTGACGCGCGGCACGGCCGCGCTGCCGACCTATGACGGCGAGCGGTTCGCCCGCCACGGCATCGTATTCGTGTCGATCCAGTACCGCCTCGGCCAGGAGGGCTTCGCGGTGCTCGACGACGTGCCGCAGAATCTCGGCGTCCTCGACCAGGAGGCCGCCCTGCGCTGGGTGCGCCGCGAGGTCGCGGCGTTCGGCGGGGACCCGGCTCGGGTCACCGTCATGGGGCACTCAGCCGGGGCCAACACGCTGACCGCGCTCCTCGCCCAGCCGCACGCAAGCGAGCTGTTCGACCGGGCGATCCTGCAGTCCGGGCCACTGGTGGCGCAGCCCTCGAAGAGGGCGGGGCGCATGACGCGCGAGATCGCGAAGCGGCTCAAGGTCGCCGCGACGCGTGCGGGGTTCGCCGCCGTGCCCGCGGCCGACCTCGTGGCGCAGCAGACGGCCGTGGCGGCGGGAGGATCGCCGCTCGGCGGCGGTCCGACTGTCGCGCTCGCGATCGGCGGCGAGGCCGTGCCGCGCAATCCGCTGGACGCGCTGCTGGCGGGGGCGGGCCGCGGCATCCCGGTCCTCATCGGCTGCACGAGCGAGGAGTACCGGCTGTGGCTCGTGCCCTCGGGTGCGGTCGACAAGGCGACGTGGCTCACCGTGGCCGCGGCGCGGCTCGCCGCCCGTGTCCCCGCGCGGATCGTGCGTGCCCATCGCGCGCGGCGGCCAGGCGCCTCCGCGGGCGAGGTGATCGGCGAAGTGGTCACCGACCTGCTGCTGCGGGGGCCGATCACGCGGTTCGCCGACAGTCGCGTGTCGGCGGCCGATTCGGCGACCTGGGTCTACGAGTTCCGGTGGCGGAGCCCCGTCGACCGACTCGGCGCCGCGCACGTCATGGAGCTCGGGTTCGTCTTCGACCGCCTCGGGCAGCCGGACGCGATCGGCATCGGCGGTCCGAACGGCCCGCAGGCGCTCGCCGACGCGATGCACGGCGCCTGGGTCTCGTTCGTCGTGAGCGGCGATCCGGGCTGGGAGGTGTGGTCGCCCCGCCGGCCGGTGCAGGCGTTCGACGCCGACGGCGGCCACATCGACTACGCGCCGCGGCAGGACGAGCTCGACGGCCTTCCCGAGCGGTAGTCTCACAGTCGCGATGACGACGATCGACGACGCGCTCGAGCGCGACCAGGGCATTCCCGACCTCGACTGGCATGTGTTCCCCGCGGGCACCGAGCGGGATACGTTCCCCGCCCCCAGCGGCGGCCTCGCGCGGGTGCGCCTGGGCGACGACGGCGCGCCGCGGGTCGTGCTCGTCCCCGGCGTCGTCGGGTCCAAGGAGGACTTCGTCCTCCTGTTCCCGCTGCTCGCCGCGGCCGGCTATCGCGTCGAGTCCTACGACATCGCCGGTCACTACGAGTCCGTCGGCGCCGGGCCGCAGCAGCTCGATCCGCCGCGCGCGTCCTACGACTACCCGCTTTTCATCGACGACCTCATCGCCGTGCTTGAAGACGGCGGGCCGGCACACGTGCTCGGCTACAGCTTCGCGGGTCTGGTCACCGAGCTCGCGCTGGTCGCGCGCCCCGACCTCTTCCGCAGCCTCACTCTGATGGCGGCGCCGCCGGCGACGGGCCAGGTGTTCCGCGGGGTCAAGCACATCGGGCCCATCTCCGACATGACGCCCCACCGGGCGGCGGGGCTCATCCTGTGGGGCATCCGCTACAACCTCAACCGGACGCCCCCCGGGCGCATCGCGTTCGTGCGGGAGCGACTCGCGGTCACCGGGCGTGACTGCATCGACGACGTCGTCGGGCTGATGATGGCGACGCCCGACTTCGCGGACGACGTGGCGGCGATCGACATCCCGAAGCTCATCGCCGTCGGAGAGCACGACCTCTGGCCGCAGGCGCAGCACGACGAGTACGCGGCACGCATCGGCGCCCGCGTCGCCACGTACGTGACGGGGCATGCGCCGTGCGAAACCGCGCCGCACCAGCTGGTGCGGGACATGCTGCAGCTGTTCGCCGCCGCGGCGTAGTGTGACGGGATGGCAGCGGCCGAGACTCCGAACGACCCGCCCGCCTGGTGGACCGGCGCCGTCGTCTACCAGATCTATCCGCGCTCGTTCCAGGACTCCGACGGCGACGGCGTCGGCGACCTGCGGGGCGTGCTGCGGCGCATCGACCATCTCGTGGAGCTCGGCGTCGACGTCGTGTGGCTCTCGCCGATCTATCGCAGTCCGCAGGACGACAACGGCTACGACATCAGCGACTACCGCGACGTCGACCCGCTGTTCGGCACATTGGCAGACCTCGACGATGTCATCGCCGCGCTGCACGAGCGCGGCATCCGCGTCGTGATGGATCTGGTGGTCAATCACACGAGCGACGAGCATCCGTGGTTCGTCGAGTCGCGGTCATCGCGGGACTCTCCCCGGCGCGACTGGTACTGGTGGCGCCCCCCGAGGGAGGGCATGGCGGCCGGCGCGTCCGGCGCCGAGCCGACGAACTGGGCCTCGGCCTTCTCAGGACCCGCGTGGGAGCTCGACGAGGCGACAGGGGAGTACTACCTGCACCTGTTCAGCCGCAAGCAGCCCGACCTCAACTGGGAGAACCCGGACGTCCGTGCGGCCGTCTACGACATGATGCGCTGGTGGCTCGACCGCGGCGTCGACGGCTTCCGCATGGATGTGATCAACCTCATCTCGAAAGTGGTCGGCGCGGACGGATCGCTGGCCGACGGCGTGGTCGTGGACGGGCGCTTCGGCGACAGCCGCCTGCAGACGGTCAACGGCCCGCGCCTGCACGAGTTCCTGCAGGAGATGCACCGCGAGGTGTTCGAGGGCCGCCGGCAGGCTCTGCTGCTGGTGGGGGAGACGCCCGGTGCCAGCGTCGAGGACGGCCGCCTGTTCACCGACCCCGCGCGCCTCGAGGTCGACATGGTGTTCACGTTCGAGCATGTGCACATCGACCACGGCCCCGGCGGGCGCTTCGACCTGCGACCGCTCGACCTGCGCGAGCTGAAGGCGACGATGGCCCGCTGGCAGCATGGGCTCTTCGACGCCGGCTGGAATTCGCTGTACTGGGAGAACCACGACCAGCCCCGCAGCGTCTCGCGCTTCGGCGACGACGGGGCGTATCGCCGCGAGTCGGCGACGATGCTCGCCACGGTGCTGCACCTGCACCGCGGCACGCCGTACGTCTACCAGGGCGAGGAGCTCGGGATGACGAACGCGCACTTCCGCGAGCTCTCGGATTATCGCGACATCGAGTCGCTCCGCTTCGCGGCCGAAGCGCGCGCCCATGGCCGCCTGACCGACGCGCAGCTGGTCGACGCGCTCGGCAGCGGAAGCCGCGACAACTCCCGCACGCCGGTGCAGTGGGACGCGACCGCGGCCGCCGGGTTCACGACCGGCGAGCCGTGGATCGGGGTCAACCCGAACCACGTGACCGTCAATGCCGAGGCCGAGCGTGCGGATGCGGCATCCGTGTTCCATCACTACCGCCGGCTCATCGCGCTGCGCCACGACGACCCGGTCGTGCGGCTCGGCGACTTCGCCCTCGTCGCGCCGGAGCACCCGCATGTCTACGCGTTCACCCGGTCCGGTGGGGGGCCGACGCTCTTCGTCGCCGGCAACTTCACCGGTGACCCGCAGCAGGTCGAGATCGCGGGCGTCGAACCTGCCACGGCCGAGCTCGTCATCGGCAACTGCGACGGTGCACCCGATGTCGCCGGCGGCCTGCTGCGGCTGCGGCCGTGGGAGGCCGTGGTGCTGCGTGCGGGGGCCGCTGGGTAGGGGTGATCATTGAGGGAGCGGTGCTGAGTCTGCGGCATCCGCTCGGGAATAACATCGGTGCGCACGCGTTGCACGAGATACATTCATTTGCATAGATTCGCCCGCGACGGAGATCCCGCACGGCGAAAGAGCGGAGAAGCGATCGTGAGCGACAGCACCACGTGGTCGGGAATGCAGTTCGGCATCTTCACGGTGAGCGACATCACCCAGGACCCGACGGACGGCACCACGCCCAGTGAGGCGGAGAGGATCCAGGCGACGCTTCGCATCGCCAAGCACGCGGAAGAGGTGGGCCTCGACGTCTTCGCGCTCGGCGAGCACCACAACCCGCCGTTCTGGTCCTCCTCGCCGACCACGACCCTCGCGTACATCGCCGCGCAGACCGAGCGCCTGATCCTCTCGACCGCGACGACCCTCATCACCACGAACGACCCGGTGAAGATCGCCGAGGACTACGCGATGCTCCAGCACGTCTCGGGCGGTCGCACCGATCTCATGATCGGCCGCGGCAACACCGGCCCGGTGTACCCGTGGTTCGGCAAGGACATCCGCCAGGGCCTGCCCCTCGCGATCGAGAACTACAACCTGCTGCACCGCCTGTGGCGCGAGGACGTCGTCGACTGGGAAGGCCAGTTCCGGACGCCCCTGCAGGGCTTCACCTCGACCCCGCGTCCCCTCGACGGCGTGGCGCCGTTCGTGTGGCACGGCTCGATCCGCACGCCCGAGATCGCCGAGCAGGCGGCTTACTACGGCGACGGCTTCTTCGCGAACAACATCTTCTGGCCGAAGGAGCACTACCAGCGCCTGATCCAGCTGTACCGCCAGCGCTACGCGCACTACGAACACGGCACGCCCGAGCAGGCGATCGTCGGTCTCGGCGGCCAGGTGTTCATGGCGGCGAAGTCGCAGGACGCGGTCAAGGCGTTTCGCCCGTACTTCGACAACGCGCCGGTCTACGGCCACGGTCCGTCGCTCGAGGACTTCAGCGAGATGACCCCGCTCACCGTGGGCTCGCCGCAGCAGGTGATCGACCGCTACGCCGCCATGCGCGACACCTACGGCGACTACCAGCGCCAGCTGTTCCTCATGGACCACGCCGGCCTGCCGCTGAAGACGGTGCTCGAGCAGCTCGATATCCTCGGCGGCGAGGTGGTTCCGGTGCTCCGCAAGGAGCTGCAGAAGAACCGTGCACCGGAGGTTCCGGATGCCCCGACCCACGCGAACCTCGTGGCCGCGGCCTACGGCGACCAGGCGCCGCGCCAGGCGGTGCCCGGTGCGAACCGCGGCGACAACCTCGTGGGCGCGAGCCCGTACCAGGACAGCCCTGCCCCCGCGGGCGCCGCGTTCGGCCTCGGCCGGAAGGAGGCGTGACATGACCGCGCGCCGCATCGCCGTCATCTCGGCCGGTCTGTCCAACCCGTCGTCGACCCGCATGCTCGCCGACCGGCTCGCCGCCGCGACGGCGAAGCAGCTGTCGGAGCGCGGCATCGAGATCGAGGTCGACGTGTTCGAGCTGCGCGACTACGCGCACGACATCACCAACAACCTCCTGACGGGGTTCGCCCCGCCGGCCCTCGAGTCCGTGATCAACGCGGTCGTCTCGGCCGACGCCGTGATCGCGGTCACGCCGATCTTCTCCACGAGCTATTCGGGACTGTTCAAGTCGTTCATCGACGTGCTCGACCCCGATGCGCTGACCGGCAAGCCCGTGCTGATCGGCGCGAACGCCGGCACGGCCCGCCACTCGCTCGCGATCGACTACGCGATCCGGCCGCTGTTCACGTACCTGCACGCCGAGCCGGTCTCGACCGGCGTGTTCGCCGCGTCGAGCGACTGGGGGGCATCGGCCGACAACATCGCGCCGCTCGGCGAGCGGATCGACCGCGGGGCGCGGGAGCTCGCCGAGGCGATCGCGCGTCGCGAGCCGGCGACGGACTCCGATCCGTTCGACCCCGCCAACTACCTCGGCGAGGGCCGCTCGTTCGGCCACTTGCTGGGCGGTCTCGCGGGCGAGTAGCCCTCAGCCCAGCACGATGTCCTCCGGTGCGCGGAGGGGACGCCAGGCGTCCTCTCCGCGCACCGCTCGGCCGTTGAGCCTGTCGAAGCGCGGCAGCACGTCGGCCTCGACGAGCGCCCCGAAGTCGACTCCGGCGAGGGCTTCGATGTCCGCGATCGGCACCTGGAAGGTGCGGAAAGCGCCGAGCGAGGGCACCGCGAGCGCCCCCTGGCTCACGTCGATGAGCTCCGACTGGTCGAGGAGGAAGCCGGCGGCCGCAAGGCTCGGGGATGCCGCATCCCCGGTCATCCACGCGGCGACCTTGAAGAAGCGACGGGGGACGCGGATGCCGCGGTACGGCGGGTCGTCGTCGGCGAGCACCGGTGCGGTGAACACGCTGATCCGCTCATCGGTCGTGTCGGCGAACCCCAGCACGTGGTCCTCGAGGCCGAGCCACAGCTCCTTCGACTGGTTGAACCCGCTCGCCTGCGGGGCTGCGTTGGGGTACGTGAAAGTGGCCTCCATCGCGCGGCGGGCCTCGGCCGTCGAACCCCAGCCCGGATCGCGGCGGCGCACCAGGTGCCCGCGGTCGAGGTCGTTCGAGGCGTAGACGGCCGGTCCCGCCTGCTCGGCAGCGGGGATCCGGGCGTCCAGCTCCCACTCGCCTGTGCGCGGCAGATCGTGCAGCGCCGAGCCGTCGATGTTCACCGCCGTAACGATGGCGAGCCGCCGCTCCGGCTCGAGCAGCACCGTGAACCGCGGGTACGTCAGATCCCGCACCTCCCGGCCGTCCGCGGGACGGGGGAGCGGGAGGGGGATGCCGAGGAAGAGGTCGTCGTATGCGTCCGGGTTCGCGTCTGCCACGCCTCCATCCTGACCGCAGTCCGGCCTGCGCCGCGCACGATCGGTCCCGTTGGCGCGCGGATCCCCGCCGACACGCGGCTGCGGGCTGCCGCGCCCCGGCGTGTCGCGGACCCCGTCCGTCCCTGCGGATCCGATGTCGTGCACCACGCCGTCGGTCACCGGCCACTGCGCAGGCGCCGGGCGAGCACCGCGTCGATCGCGAGGCCGATCCCGACCGCCAGCGCGACCGAGGCGACCACGGCGACCACCGGTCCTCCCGGGAGGATCGCCGCCACCGCCGCGCCGATCAGCGCCTGGTACGCCGACCACGCGAGGGCCGCGAGCCCCGCGATCGTCAGGAAGCGCGGTGCGGCGACCTCGGTCGCGCCCGCGGTGAGGTTGACGGCGAGCCGTGCGAACGGGATGAACCGCGCGGTGAAGAGCACGAGCGCGGCGCGCCGCTCGAGCCGTGCGCGCGCCCAGGCGAACGCTGTGCGCACGCGGGGCGTCCGCATCCAGCGCCAGCGTTCGAGTCCCATCGTCCGCCCGACGAGGTAGCACGCCGCGTCGCCGGTGACCGCCGCCACCGCGGCGACGAGGATCACTGCTCCCACTGCGGGCTCACCCTGCGACACCGCCAGTGCGCCCAGCCCCGTCACCGCCACCTCGCCGGGAACGACGACGAGGAACGCGTCGCCCAGCACGAGCACGAAGAGCAGCGGCAGCGCCCACGGACTCCGCGCGACCTCGGTCAGCAGTTCCTCGACCACCCCTCCTTGGTAGCCGCCCGGGGTGAACGGCGACGGAACGGGGCACGTCCGGTGACCTGCCGCGGTGCATCGGGTGAACAGTTGCGCGCGGGCGCCGGTTCGCGGCATCCGTCCCTGTCAGCGCCGTCACCCTGGAGGCGTGAGAGTCGCACTGCTCGCCGAATCGTTCCTGCCCCACATGAACGGGGTGACAGGGTCGGTGCTCCACGTGCTGCGCCATCTCGCGGCCGAAGGCCACGAGACGCTCGTCATCGCGCCGCGCGCCGGAGAGATCACCACAGACCTCCACGGCGCCCGCACGGAGCTGCTGCGGTCGACGCCGCTGCCGTCGTATCCCGAGGTGCGCATCGTCTTCGCCCGGGCCGCCCGACTGACGACGATCCTCCGCGAGTTCCGGCCGGACGTCGTGCACCTGGCATCACCGTTCGTGCTGGGCTGGCAGGGCCTCGCGGCGGCCGATGCGCTTCGCGTCCCCGCCGTCGCGGTCTATCAGACCGACGTCATCGCGTATGCCGAGAAGTACGGCATGCCGCAGGCCGCGGCGCTCGTCGGTCGCCACGTCGCGCGCCTGCACCGGCGGGCCACCCTCACCCTCGCCCCGTCCACGGCTTCGGTGCAGCAGCTCGAGGCCCTCGGCGTCGACAGGCTGCGTCGATGGGGGCGCGGGGTCGACACCTCCCGCTTCGGCCCGGAGCGGCGCAGCGACGCCTGGCGTGCACGTGTCGCGCCGGGCAAGACGATCGTCGGGTACGTCGGCCGCCTGGCGCCCGAGAAGCAGGTCGAAGACCTCGCGGCGCTCGCCGGTCTCGACGGCACGCGACTCGTGATCGTCGGCGACGGCCCGGCCCGCCCGGCGCTCCAGCGAGCGCTGCCCGAGGCGGTGTTCACGGGCCACCTCACCGGCGGTGCGCTCGCCGAGGCGCTGGCCGGCTTCGACGTGTTCGTCCACCCGGGCGAGAGCGAGACGTTCGGCCAGACGATCCAGGAGGCGCTCGCCAGCGGCGTCCCGGTGGTGGCCACCGGGACCGGGGGCCCGGTGGACCTGGTGCGCTCGAGCGTCGACGGCTGGCTCTACCGCCCCGGCGATCTGCGCGACCTGCGCGCGCGTGTCGCCGACCTCGTCGGCGACACGGGCAAGCGGCGTGCGTTCGCGGCATCCGCTCACGAGTCGGTGCGGGACCGCACGTGGGACGCCCTGTGCGGCCAGCTGGTCGATCACTACGAGGACGCACGGATGCTGCGCCCCATCGACGACGCGCTGCGCCGGCGCGCCGGCATCCGGCCGTCCACGCCGACCGCCGCGGCCGGCGTGAGACCGCGGTGGTCGCGGTACGTCGCCCTCGGCGACTCGCTCACCGAGGGACTCTGCGACACCTCGCGGATGCCGGCGGGGCGGTACCGGGGATGGGCGGACCGCCTGGCTCAGCTGCTCGCGCACGAGGCATCCGGCCGTGAGCCGTTCCAGTACGCGAACCTCGCCGTCCGCAGCCGCCGCGTGCGTCACCTGACCGCCGAGCAGCTTCCGCAGGCGCTGGCGCTGCGGCCCGACCTCGTGTCGATCCTCATGGGGGCCAACGACCTGGTCGGCCGGCGTGTCGACATCGCCCGGCTCGCGGCCGAGCTCGAGGCATCCGTTCGCGCGCTGCGGGACGCCGGCATCGACGTGCTGCTGGTGACGCCGTTCCTGCCACGCCGCCGTGCCGCGGTGCTCTTCGAGCGGAGGTTCGCCGCCTTCGCCTCCGAGCTCCGGCGGATCGCCGCCGGCACCGGTGCGATGCTGCTCGATCTCGACGCCATCCCCGCGATCGGAGACCTCGACCTCTGGGCGTCCGACCGGGTGCACCTTCGCTCGCGGGGGCACCGGTTCCTGGGCTATCGTGCCGCCGAGGTGCTCGGCGTCCGCGACGCCGAGGCACTCGGCGGACTCGATGCCGCCCTCCACGCCGACGACGACCCCGTGGCGTATGGAACCTGGCTCAGCAGGGACGTGCTGCCCTGGGCCTGGCGGCGCCTGCGCGGACGCACCGCCGGGGACGGCATCGCGCCGAAGCACACCGGCTACGTGGCCATCGGCGGCCGCGGCGACGTCCGTGCGACGACCCGGGCATAGCGCCGTCCGTCCATCGATGGGAGCGGGCCCGTCCCGACGGTACGCCTCATGCCTCGTCGCGCCAGGCGTACTCCGACTCCGGTCGTCCGGGAGCGCCGTAGCGCGGCGAACGGCTGAGGCGCCCGGCCTCGACGAGATGCTCGAGGTACCGGCGAGCGGCGACCCGCGACATCCCGAGCCGTGCGGCGCATTCCACGGCCGACACGGGCCCGTGCGCGCGGACGTCCGTCGTCACCTTCGCCAGGGTCTCGGGCGAGAGGCCCTTGGGCAGCGCCACCGGGACCGAGGGACGGAAGGCGCCGAGGAGCGCGTCGATCTCGGATTGGGTCGGCGTCCCCGCTGCCTCCGCCGCGCGCTCCCGGTAACCGCGGTACTGCTCGAGCCGTTCCCTGAAGACGCTGAACGGGAAGGGCTTCACGAGGTACTGGAAGACGCCGAGGCTCACCATCTGCCGCACGACGTCTGCATCGCGCACCCCCGTGACGGCGATGACGTCGACGTCCGACGCCCGCGCGCGGAGGTGCCGGAGCACGTCGAGGCCTGAGCCGTTGGGCATCGTGACGTCGAGCAGGACGAGGTCGATCTCGCCCGGTCGTTCCAGGATCGCGGCGACCGCGGCCCTCGCCCCGCTGCACTCGGCCACCACGCGGAAACCCTCCAGCCTCTCGACGTACGTGCGATGCAGTTCGAGCGTCAGTGCTTCGTCGTCGACGAGCAGCACGCCGATCACGGTCGCCTCGCGGGGAGGAGGACCGTGAACGTCGTCGGCGCGGAGGCGATCGAGATGCCGCCGCCCGCATCCCGAACGATCGAGCGTACGAGGGAGAGCCCGACGCCGCGGCCGTCAGCTCCCGCCGGCTTCGTCGAGAACCCGTGCTCGAACACGCGCTCGAGGAGCTCATCCGGGATGCCGGACCCGCTGTCCGACACGACGATCCGAAGCGCGTCGGGCCCGGCCGGCTCAAGCGCGACGCGCACCCAGCGCGGCGGCTCATCCGCTGTCGCGGCATCCAAGGCGTTGTCGATCAGGTTCCCGACCACCGAGACCGCATCCACGGGGGAGAGCACGCTGCGCGGCGCGGCGGGATCGATCTCGGCGCTCCACTGCACACCGTGCTCGCGGGCCTGGGCGGCCTTGCCCAGCAGCAGCGCGCCCACGGTGGGATCGCCGTCGCGCCGTGCGGCGACCTGGTCGACCAGGGCCTGACTCTGCCGCGACGTCTCGGTGAGGATGTCGATGGCCTCGCGCGTGCGCCCGAGCTCGAGCAGTGACACGGCCGTGTGCATGCGATTTCCGTGCTCGTGGGTCTGCGCGCGGAGCGCCTCGCCCAGGGTACGGATGGACTCGTACGATGCGACGGCATCGCGGATGCTGCCGGCCGGCAGGTCACCGGCGAGCCGGCGTGTCGTGCGCCTGGCGAAGAGCGCCCCGGCGAGACCGGCCACGAGCACCGCCAGCGCGAGCACGACGATGAACGGCAGCCGGGGAACGAGATCGGACGCGATGCTGCCCACCGTGCGGCCCACCGACACCCAGCCGACGAGCTCACCGTCGGCCTCGATCGGCACGATCGTCCGCACCGACGGACCCAGCGTTCCTGTGAACTCCTCGGTCAGCGGCATACGCTCCGCGGGGATCGTGCCGAGGTAAGCCCGTCCGATCTCGCCAGGATCGCGATGGGCGACGCGGATGCCGTCCGGCGTCATGATCGTGACGAAGTCCACGCCGGCATCCGTCGTGATCTCCTGGGCGAGCGGCTGCAGGATGGGGGTCGGCTCGTCATCGCCGAGTGCGGCGGCGACGGACGGCGTCACGGCGATCGAGGTCGCCACGCCGCGGGTCACCTCCTCGGCCTCGACGCGCGCGGACCGCTGCGCGTCGAGCACGAGGAGCACGGCGAGCACCACCACCAGGATCGCCACCGCGGCGGCCACGGCGAAGAAGACGAGCGAGGCGGCGCTCGCTCGGCGGGCATCTGCGCGCATGCGACCTCCTCGTGGCTGTGCTGGCTCCATCCTCGCCGGTCGAGGGTGAGTCCGGGCCGGGCCCTCCTGCGACCAATACGACCACAAATCGCCCGCTGTCGAGGCGGCGAGCACTCTGAGGACATGGCCGACCCGATCGGGTTCGGCATGGACAACGGCTGTTCACCTCAGGAGGCGATGATGGCTCTTTCGACCCGGACGACTTCGTTCACCCTTCCCGGCTTCAACTGGCGCCGAGGCAAGCAGGCATGGGACAAGCACACCTGGCTCTACGTGTCGGTGATTCTCGCGGTCGTGCTGGGCGCCGCCGTGGGGCTCATCGGCCGGACGTCGGCGTCGCGCTCAAGCCCCTCGGCGAGGCGTTCGTGGGCCTCATCAAGATGATGATCGCCCCGATCATCTTCTGCACGATCGTCGTGGGGGTCGGCTCGATCGCCAAAGCTGCGACCGTCGGCAAGATCGGCGGGCTGGCGCTGCTGTACTTCATGGTGATGTCGACCTTCGCGCTCGCCATCGGCCTCGTCGTCGGCAACCTGCTGCACCCGGGCGAGGGCCTCAACATGGCGAACTCCACCTATGAGGCGACCGCGGAGGCCAAGACGACCCAGGAGTTCGTCCTCGGGATCATCCCGACCACGTTCTTCTCGGCCTTCACCGGCGAGAGCGTGCTGCAGGTGCTCTTCATCGCCCTGCTCGTCGGCTTCGCGCTCCAGCAGATGGGCGACAAGGGCCAGCCGATCATGAACGCGGTCAAGCACCTGCAGGCGCTGGTATTCCGCATCCTCGGCATGATCCTGTGGCTCGCCCCGGTCGGTGCCTTCGGCGCCATCGCCGCGGTCGTCGGGAACACCGGGATCGCCGCGATCTGGGCGCTCGGCGCGCTCATGATCGCGTTCTACATCACCTGCGTCGTGTTCATCGTCGGCGTGCTCGGCACGCTCCTGTACGCCGTCACGCGCGTCAACATCTTCAGCCTCGTGAAGTACCTGGCCCGCGAGTACCTCCTGATCGTGGGCACGTCGTCGTCGGAGTCGGCGCTGCCGCGCCTCATCGCCAAGATGGAGCACCTCGGCGTCTCCAAGCCGGTCGTGGGCATCACTGTGCCGACCGGCTATTCGTTCAACCTCGACGGGACGGCGATCTATCTCACGATGGCCTCGCTGTTCATCGCGAGCGGTATGGGCGCGCCGATGTCGATCGGCGAGCAGATCGGACTGCTGGTCTTCATGATCATCGCGTCGAAGGGCGCGGCGGGCGTCACCGGCGCCGGCCTGGCCACGCTGGCCGGGGGCCTCCAGGCCTATCGTCCCGACCTCGTCAACGGCGTGGGGGTCATCGTGGGCATCGACCGCTTCATGTCCGAGGGCCGGGCGCTGACGAACTTCACCGGCAATGCCGTCGCGACGGTGCTGATCGGATCGTGGACGAAGGAGTTCGACGCGGGGCGCGCCCGCCGGGTTCTCGCGGGCGAGCTCCCGTTCGATGAGAACACGCTGTCAGGCACCGATCATGACGGCATGTCGGCGGCGCCCGAGGCCGTCGGCGTCCAGGGGCTCGAGGAGGCCGCCGTCGCTGAGGCCGAGGCCAAGGAGCGGCGTGCGCTCGAGCGCGAGGCGCAGTTCACCCGCTGACCGCCACGTCTGCGCCCCGTCGCCCCGGCGTCGGGGCGCAGACGCGTCGGCGGCGGGGTAGGATGGAGGTGATAGGCGAACTCTCATTCGTCTCGCCCCGGCTGTGTGGTAACGGTCGGGGCTTCTTCTTTGCCCTCGCACGCCCGCCGCCGGGCTCGGATCAGGCCGCTATCGCCAGCTCGCCCGGGCCGGTCGACCCGCACCCCCGGCGGAGTAGCCTGGGCCCGTGCGCAGGGGTGCCGATGACGACCGACTCCGGTCGCGAGGGGAAGGACGCCGATGCTGAGACGCGTCGCTGAGGGTGTCCTCGTCCACGAGAGCGAGTTCATCCAGAGCAACTCGGTCATCGTGCAGGGCGCGACGGGCGTGCTGCTCATCGACCCCGGGATCACCGTCGCCGAGATGGCGGACCTCGCGAACGACCTCCGCGAGCTGGATCAGCCCGTCGTCGCGGGCTTCTCGACGCACCCCGACTGGGACCACGTCCTCTGGCACGCGGAGTTCGGCGATGCGCCCCGATACGGCACGGCGCGCTGTGCGGCATCCATCCGCGACCAGCTGTCGCACACGGACTGGAATGACCGCATCGCCGAGGGACTCCCGCCGGAGTACGCCGACGAGATTTCCATGGAGCTGCTCGGACTGATCACCGCTCTGCGCCCGGACGCGGAGTTCGTGCCCTGGGACGGCCCGCGCGTCCGGGTCATCGAGCATCGGGCCCATGCGCCCGGCCATGCGGCGCTGTTGATCACCGAGCGGGGCGTTCTCGTGGCCGGTGACATGCTGTCCGACATCCTCATGCCGTTCCTCGATCTGGAGGCCGCGACGCCGATCGACGACTATCTCGCCGCGCTGCAGCTGTTCGACAGCGTCGCAGACGACGTAGATGTCGTCGTTCCCGGCCACGGCTCAGTGGGCAGGGGCGAGGAGGTGCGCGCGCGCATCGAGCAGGATCGCGCGTACGTGATAGCCGTGCGAGACGGCGCCGACAGCGACGATCCGCGCGTCGGTCCGTCGGCCCCGCTGGAATGGCTGCCGGACATCCACCGCTGGCAGGTGGAGCGGCTCACCGGCTAAGCCGCGCGAGGCCCTTGGTCAGGCGTCGGTATCGATCTCGCCGGACTCGATCGCCGACTCCCGCTCCTCGAGGTCGAGCTCGTCGACCTGCTCCTCGACCGACTCCATGGGGTCGAGGGTGGCAGGAGGCAGCTCGAACTCGGCGTCGTCGTCGAGCGGGACGTCGCGGTCGTCGTCCGGGATCCGCTCACGGAACTCGCTCATGCCGGCCTTCGATCGTCAACCGCTCTTGCGGCGGAACTCGCGTTTGGTCACGGCCCCGTGGGTCCCGTGGATCGAGGAGTCGCCGTCGAGGTGCGATTCTCCTTCGCGGTGCTGCGCGTTCTTCTTGTCGAGTGCTTCCTTGAACTTGCGCTTCATCTCATCGGATGCCGCGCCCGCCGGCTTCTCGTCGGTGCTCATGACTCCCACCCTACGCACGCCCGACGACGATGTCATGCGGTGTTTCCCGGCGTCCCACCGGCAGTGGGGGCGGGAGGGGCACCACTGATAGGATCGGACAGGCTGCCCTCGGGCATCCGCTCAATTCAACATGAGCTCACGGAGCAGGCCGGCAGCTAGCTGGTCCCCTGTGGTGGTCTCCTCGTCGCGTCGGCGCCGGGTGGATTTCTACTGGTGGCCAGTGCTGGCGCGAATCGCGGCACAGCCGCGCGCCGAGATCTGCCTGTTCCTGCTCCTTCGCACAAGCTCGTGCGCGAAACGCGCGTGCGAGCCTAAACAAAGAAGGAGAGACCTCTTGGAAGGTCCTGAAATCACCGCCGCTGAAGCCGTTCTCGACAACGGCCGCTTCGGCACCCGTACCGTCCGGTTCGAGACCGGGCGACTCGCGCAGCAGGCACAGGGTGCCGTCGCCGCGTACCTCGACGAGGAGACGATGCTCCTCTCGGCCACCAGCGCCGGCAAGCACCCACGCGAAGGCTTCGACTTCTTCCCGCTGACCGTCGACGTCGAAGAGCGCTCGTACGCCGCGGGCAAGATCCCCGGCTCGTTCTTCCGTCGCGAGGGTCGTCCCTCGACCGAGGCGATCCTCGTCTGCCGTCTCATCGACCGCCCGCTGCGTCCGTCGTTCGTCGACGGCCTCCGCAACGAGGTGCAGATCGTCGTGACCGTGCTCTCGATCGCACCCGGCGAGTTCTACGACGCGCTCGCGATCAACGCGGCCTCGCTGTCGACGCAGATCTCGGGTCTGCCGTTCTCCGGCCCGATCGCCGGTGTGCGCCTCGCGCTCATCCCCGGTCACGGCGACAACGCCGATCAGTGGATCGCGTTCCCGACCGTCTCGCAGCTCGAGGACGCCGTCTTCGACCTCATCGTCGCCGGCCGCGTCATCACCGACGCCGACGGCAACGAGGATGTCGCGATCATGATGGTCGAGGCCGAGGCCACTGAGGGTTCGTGGAACCTCATCAAGGGCGGCGCCGTCAAGCCGAACGAGCAGGTCGTGGCCGAGGGCCTCGAGGCCTCGAAGCCCTTCATCAAGCAGCTCGTGGCCGCGCAGAACGTCGTCGCGAACACCGCGGCGAAGGAGATCAAGGAATTCCCGGTCTTCCTGCCGTACAGCCAGCAGACCTACGACTTCGTCGCCCACCGCGCGTACGACAAGCTCGTCCCGATCTACCAGATCGCCGACAAGCAGGACCGTCAGAACGCCGACGACGAGCTGAAGGATGCCGTCAAGGCAGAGCTGCTCGCCGCCGTCGAGTCGGGTGAGCTCCCGGCCGTCGCGACGCTCGAGTTCTCGGCCGCCTACAAGTCGGTCACCAAGACGATCGTCCGCGGTCGGATCCTCGCCGAGGGCGTCCGCATGGACGGCCGCGGCCTGGCCGACATCCGTCCGCTCGACGCCGAGGTGCAGGTCATCCCGCGCGTCCACGGCTCGGCGATCTTCCAGCGCGGCGAGACCCAGATCCTGGGTGTCACGACGCTGAACATGCTCAAGATGGAGCAGCAGATCGACTCGCTGTCGCCGGTCACGCACAAGCGCTACATGCACCACTACAACTTCCCGCCCTACTCGACCGGTGAGACCGGCCGTGTCGGTTCGCCGAAGCGTCGCGAGATCGGGCACGGCTTCCTCGCCGAGCGCGCGCTCGTGCCGGTGCTGCCCAGCCGCGAGGAGTTCCCCTACGCGATCCGTCAGGTGTCCGAGGCTCTCGGCTCCAACGGCTCGACGTCGATGGGCTCGGTCTGCGCGTCCACGCTGTCGCTGCTGAACGCGGGTGTGCCGCTGCGCGCGCCCGTCGCCGGCATCGCGATGGGTCTCGTGTCGGACGAGGTGGACGGACAGACGCGCTACGCCGCGCTGACCGACATCCTCGGCGCCGAGGACGCCCTCGGCGACATGGACTTCAAGGTCGCCGGCACGAGCGAGTTCGTCACCGCGATCCAGCTCGACACGAAGCTCGACGGCATCCCGTCGTCGGTGCTCACCGCCGCGCTGCAGCAGGCCCGCGAGGCCCGCCTGACCATCCTCGGCGTGCTCAACGCCGCGATCGACGGTCCCGACGAGATGGCGCCCACCGCGCCCCGCGTCATCAGCGTCCAGATCCCGGTCGACAAGATCGGCGAGCTGATCGGCCCGAAGGGCAAGACGATCAACGCGATCCAGGACGAGACCGGCGCCCAGATCTCCATCGAGGAGGACGGCACCGTCTACATCGGCGCGACCGACGGTCCGTCGGCCGAGGCCGCCCGCGCCCAGGTCAACGCGATCGCCAACCCCACCAACCCGGAGGTCGGCGAGCAGTTCCTCGGAACGGTCGTGAAGATCGCGACGTTCGGCGCGTTCATCTCGCTCCTGCCCGGCAAGGACGGCCTGCTGCACGTCAGCGAGGTCCGCAAGCTCGCCGGCGGCAAGCGCGTGGAGAACGTCGAAGACGTGCTCGGCGTCGGTCAGAAGCTCCTCGTGAAGATCACGAAGATCGACGACCGGGGCAAGCTTTCGCTCGAGCCCGTGCTCGAAGAGGCCGCCGACCAGGAGGGTCGCGCCGCGGCCAGCGAAGGCCCGGAGGCTCCCGCCGAAGGCTGAAAGCTCCCGCCCCACGGCTCTTCCGCCCGCTGAATCCGCTTCAGCGGGGATGAGACCCGCAGGTTCACGGATGCCCGCCCCTCACCGAGGGGCGGGCATTCGTCGTCCGGTCCGCAGATCGCTCAATCTGTCCCCCGAAAGGGGGACAAAACCGCAAGGTTCGGCGGTCCGTGATCAAAGCGTTATGTAATGTTTATCGGCAGTTCGCCTCAGTGACCGGACTGCTGTCCGGACTGTCCTAGCCTGTGAGTACGCGCCGGGGGGCGCGTGGACAGTGATCACGAGGCCCCGCGGGGAATCGTGGGGGGTGGCACATGGCTTACTTCGGCGTTGACTCGACGCTTCCGCCGACGAGCCCGGATGCTGCCGTCACCGCTGCTGCGCCGCAGGCTCCCGCAGCGCCGAGCCTGCACCCGTCCGCGCCGATCCCGGTACAGGGCCCCGGAGTCGGCAGCAGCATTCGCGTCGCACTCGGCGAGAGCGGGGCTGACGTGTTCCCGCTGATCCTGGGCGGCGCCGAGTTCGGGTGGAACGTGGACCTCGAGTCGAGCCACGCGATCCTCGATGCCTACGCCGAGTTGGGCGGCAACGTCGTGCACACCGCCGACAGCTACTCGAGCGGCAGAAGCGAGCACATCATCGGCCAGTGGCTGCAGTCGCGCGGGCTGCGCGACGACATCGTGCTCGCGGTACGGGTGGGCGGTCACGCCGACAATCCAGGGCTCGGTCCGGTCAACCTCGTCCGCGCCGTCGAGGCATCCCTGACGCGGCTGCACACCGACCGGATCGACGTGCTCTACCTCGATGCGACGACCGACCCCGGCTCATCGCTGGAAGACACCCTGGCCACCGCCGAGTGGCTCGTGGGCGCCGGCAAGGTCCGAGCGATCGGGGTGATCGGCTACAGCGCCGCGCAGCTGGTCGAGGCGCGGATCTTCGCGTCGGCGGGCTATCCGCGAATCACGGTGCTCGACGTCCCCTTCAACGTGCTGCGCCGCCACGAGTTCGACGCCGACCTGCGCCTCGTCGCGGGTGCGCAGGGGATGGCGGTGACGCCGTCGCATGCGCTCGAGCATGGGTTCCTCGCGGGCCGGCAGCGTTCCCGGCTCCGTGGCGCCCTCTCGGTGCGCGGCGCGCAGCTGGCGGCGAATCTCAACCGCCGCGGCAACCGCACGCTGCGGGCGCTCGACGCCGTCGGCGCCGAGCTCGGTGTCCCCGACGCGGCCGTCGCCCTGGCGTGGCTGCTCGCACAGAGGCTCGTCGTCGCACCGATCGTGAACGCGTACGCTCCGCAGCACGTCGAAGAGCTCGTGCAGGGCGTCGGGGTCCGCCTCAGCCGCAGCCAGCTGTCCGACATCGCTCGCGCGTCGGAGTAGGGTTCCCGCGCACGGACCTCGGGCGACGCGCCCGTCCCACGTTCATCGGCGGCGGCGACGCGGTGTCGTAGTGTGGAGGAGGTGCCTTCCCCGGGCACGTGACCCCGACGGAGTGAGCTGCGTGACGCACTACATCTATCTCGTGCGGCACGGCGAACATCAGGACGCGCAGCACGGACTGGTCGACGGACCGCTGTCGCCCCGCGGACGCCGGCAGGCGGCACTTCTCGCGGATCGACTGTCGGGAGTGCCGTTCGACGCGGTGTGGCACTCGCCGCTCGAACGGGCCAGCCAGACCGCGCGCGCCGTCGCCGAGCGGATGCCGTCGCTGTCGCCTGAGCCGTCGGCGCTGCTGTTCGACTGCGTGCCCACCGGCATGACCGACGAGACGCCGGCGGCGTTCGAGCCGTTCTTCGGCTCGGTTACGGAGGCCGAGGTCGAGGCCGGTCGCGCGCAGATGTCGGACGCGACGAGCGAGTTCCTCGCGCGCAAGCGCGGGGACGTGCACGAGCTGCTCATCACCCACAACTTCGTGATCGCGTGGTTCGTGCGCGAGGTGCTGCAGGCGCCGGAATGGCGCTGGATGACACTGAACCAGGCGCACTGCGGCCTGAGCGTGATCGCGCAGAAGCAGGGGCGGCCGTGGACGCTGCTGTCGCACAACGACATGGGCCACCTGCCGGTCGAACTGCGCACCGGTCTGCCCGAGGTCTACCCGGTCTGACCGACGAAGCCGCTCAGAGCCTCCTGCCGTACCAGCGGGAGGCGTTGGGGTTGTCGTTGTAGGGCTCGATCGCCTCGAAGCCGGTGCGCGCGTAGAGGGCACCGGCCGCCTCGAGAGAGTGGTGCGTGTCGAGCACGAGTTCGGCCGCACCGAACTCGCGGGCGCGCCGCTCGAGGTCTTCGACGAGCAGGCGTCCCCAGCCTCGGCCGCGTGTCGCGGGGCGGAGGTAGAGATGCTTGAGCTCGTAGCGTGTGCCGAGCGGCCCGTCGGGGATCAGACGGATGCCGCCGCAGCCCTGTGCAACCCCCTCGTCGTCGTCGAGCACGACGAACACGCCCGCGGGCGGCACGAACGCGGCCGGGTCGGGGAAGGTCGTGCGATACGTGACGCCCTGCACCGCGAATCCCTCGGTGCGGATCTGGAAGTACTCGGCCAGCAAGACGTGAGCATCGGGTGCGTCGACGGGGGAGGAGCGCAGTTTCACCACCCCTCCAGGGTAGGCGGCCACGCGGGTGCCACCGGCCGGGAGGCGCCTGCGGGCGCCGCCTAGGATGGATCCATGACGACACGCGTGGCCATCGTGGGCGGCACCGGCAAGCTCGGCGCGATCATCCGCGACGCGGTCGAGGCCGAGCCGGGGTTCGAGGTCGCCGGCGTCCTCTCTTCGCGGTCCGAGTTGTCCGAGCTCGACGGCGCCGACCTGGTCGTCGACGCCTCTACGCCGGCGGTATCGATCGACGTCGTGCGCGCGGCGATCGAGCGGGGCATCAATGTGCTGGTCGGCACCTCCGGCTGGTCGGCCGAGCGCATCGCGCTCGTGCGCCCGCTCGTCGAGGCCGCCGGCAGCGGCGTGGTGTTCATCCCCAACTTCTCGATCGGCTCGGTGCTCGGCTCTGCCCTCGCCGCGGCCGCGGCCCCGTTCTTCCCCTCGATCGAGATCGTCGAGGCCCACCGCGAGACCAAGATCGACTCGCCGAGCGGCACGGCCGTCCGCACGGCGGAGCTCATTGCGGCCGCACGGACGTCGGTCGGGCCGGTCGAATCGCCCCACGTCGACCAGCGTGCCCGCGGTCAGCAGGTCGCGAGCGTGCCGATCCATTCGCTGCGCCGCCCCGGCGTCGTCGCCCGTCAGGAGACGGTTCTCTCCGGGGCGGGGGAGTCGCTCACGATCGTGCACGACACGGTGGAGCCGGCCCAGGCGTATGGCCCCGGCATCCGTCTCGCCCTCGCGGCAGCGCGCGACGCCACGGGCGTGGTCGTCGGCCTCGACAGCCTGATCGACATCGGGATCGGCCGCCGCACGGCACCTGCCGACGCTGCTCCTGTCGACGAGGGCGGAGTGCCGGGCCAGGTCGCCCGCACGACCGGCGCATGACCGCCCGCATCGGCGTCGTCGTCATGGCGGCGCTGCTCGCGCTGTACATCGTGCTCGTCGGGCAGCGGGCGTGGCTGCTGATCATGAGCGGAGACCCGGTCGGCGTCGCGATGGGCATCGCGCTCATCGTGCTGCCGTTCATCGCCGCGTGGGCGCTCGGTCGCGAGCTGTGGTTCGGCGTACGTGCGCAACAGCTGGGCCGGAGGCTGGAGTCCGAAGGCGGGCTGCCCTCCGACGAGGTGACGGTGCGCCCGAGCGGGCGCGTGATGCGCGAGGACGGGGATGCCGTGTTCCCGGCGTACCGCGCCGATGCCGAGGCCCACCCCGACGACTGGCGGGCGTGGTACCGGCTGGGCCTCGCCTACGACGCGGCGGGCGACCGGCGCCGCGCGCGCGAGGCGGTGCGCACCGCGATCCGTCTCGAGCCCGCCGACCGCTCTCCCGACGCCGGCTGACGCGTCGTCCGCGAGGCGCCGCGTGCAGAAACACGGCTCCGTGACGACGGTGCGCGGCTGAGGGTGGGAATGAGCCGGCGTGTCGGGTGACCGGCCAGGCTTTTCGCACGCATAGGCGCGCGGAGAACAGCGGGGCCACCCGTGTATCGCCGGCCGAGGGGGATCAGGAGGCGGCGGGCACGACGGCCGTGACGGCGTCCTCGACGGTCGGGTGCGTGAACACGAAGCCCGACTGCTGGAGCACCTCAGGGACGACATGCGCGTCGGTGGTGAGGAGAGCATCGGTGGCGTCGGGACCGAGCACGAGCTTCATGCCCCAGACCGGCGCGCGCAGCAGGAACGGTCGGTTCATCCGCACCGCGAGGGCGAAGCCGAGGTCGTTGGCCGTGGCGCGGGTCGGGCCCGTGAGGTTCACGGCGCCGGTGAGGCGTGCGGCGATCACGTGGCGGATCGCGCGAACCTCGTCGTCGAGCGAGATCCACGGCCAGACCTGCGTTCCCCGTCCGATCGGCCCACTGAGCCCGGCCTTCGTGAGCAGGAGCAGCGGTTTCAGCACGCCCTCCGGATGCACGATCGGGGCGGTGCGGAGCACGGCCACCGCGGCATCCTGGCCCGCGCTGAACGCTGCGGCTTCCCACTCTCCGCACAGATCCGCGAGGAACGACTCGCCGCGGCGAGCGTTTTCGTCGAGCCGCACGCCGGGCCGCGAGCCGTAGTAGCCGACGGCCGAGGCCGACACGAAGTGCGGGGCATCCGTTCCCAGTTCACGCACCGCGCGGGTGAGGGCGCGGGTCGGCGCGATGCGCGACCACAGCAGCGTGTTCTTATACGAACCTGTCCAGGGGAGGCGGCCGATGCTTGCGCCGTTGAGTCCGACGACGGCGTCGGCGCCGGCGAGTACCGCGGGGTCGAGCGGCTCGGCCGTCGTCAGCCACTCGACTTCGTCGGCGGCTTCGGCCGGCCGGCGCACGAGGGTGGTCACCGAGAAGCCGTCGGCGCGGAGGCTCTCGACGAGCGCGCCGCCAGTGAGTCCGGACGCCCCCGCGACGACGACCCGCCGGCCGTCGTCAGCGGGCGGTCGGCTCTCAGGCGAGCGGCCTTCAGGCAAGCGTCGCCTCGAGGGTGATCTCGATGCCGGCGAGCGCCTGCGAGACCGGGCAGCCGACCTTCGCGCCCTGCGCGATGCGCTCGAAGTCCTCGGGCTCGAGGCCCGGCACGACGGCGTTGACGTTGAGGTGGCTGCCGGTGATGCCGGTGCCCGGCTTGAAGGTCACCGACGCGGTGGTGTCGATCGACTCCGGGGGAGTGCCGTTCTCGGCCAGCGCGAGCGACAGCGCCATGCTGAAGCACGAGGAGTGGGCTGCGGCGATGAGCTCCTCGGGCGTGGTGACCGAGGTCGATCCCTCGCTGCGCGCCTTCCAGTTGACGGGATAGGTGCCGAGGCCCGACGACACGAGGCTGACCTCGCCGGATCCGTCGAACAGGGCGCCTTTCCAGGCGGCGGTGGCTTCGCTGGTGACGGTCATGAGGGCCTCCTCGCTCGCGGTGCGCCCGGGTGGTGGGCGTCTCGCGTCAGCCTAAAGCGTCGGATGCCGCGCCGCGACGGTTCGAGACGCTCGTGTCGCGACCTTCTCACCCTTCTCGGCGCAGGGCGTCAGGCCGCGGCGGGACGCGCGCGTCCGACGATCCCCGCGCGCTGCAGCAGCAGGTAGAGCTGGCAGCCGAGGCACAGCCCGAACACGGCGTTGAGGAAGGCGGCGACGAAAGCGGCCGCGGCGGCGATCGTGAGACCCCAGGGAACGCCGAGCAGGTGCAGCACGAGCCCGATGACGGAGACGAACAGGCCGACGCCCTGCGCGAAGCGCGGCGGGCGCGGATCCTCGAGCTCGGTCGGGGGTGCGAGACGCGGCGCGATCACCTTGCGGTACAGGACGCCCCACGGCGCGGTGCGCGGCGACAGCACTCCCCACAGGAAGAGGAGTGCGACCAGGAGCAGGAGGAGGAAGGCGGGGTCGAGGAAGCGCTCGAGCGGTGTGGCGAGGCTGATGAGCCACGGACCGCCGATGACGCATCCGGGATCGATGTCGGAGACGCGGCTCGTCGACAGTCCGGTCAGTCCGAGGAACACCACGACGAGCAGCAGCACCGAGGTGATGGCAGCGCCGAAGCGGGGGCCGCGGGGGTCGATACCGCGCGGGGCTGCGGCTGCGGTTTCAGACACTCGCATCCTCCGCGATCAGCCGGTTGAGCTCGAGCTCGAGCACGTCGCGGCTGGGGGCGCCGCCGAAGCGGGTCTGCACGACGCCGTCACGGTCGAGCACGAGCGTTGTCGGCGTCTGCAGCACGTGGAAGTGCTTGGCGATGTCGGGGCGATGCGTGAGATCGACGTCGAGGTGGCGCACGCCGTCGTGACCGTCGGCGATGTCGGCGAGCGTGCGGTGCACCCCGGGGCAGCGCGCGCACATCTCGGTGCTGAACTGCAGGAGCGTCGCGACTTCGCCGAGCCCGTCGGCGCCGAGGCGGGCAGGCTCGATGACCTCGTGCTCGACGTTGTGGCGCGCGTGGGACTGGCGCCAGTTCAGGAAGACGCCGAGCGCCACCGTCGCCGCGAGCAGCACGGCGAGGGCGATGAGGGCTCCGACCAGGGTCACAGCAGATCAGGCTAACCCTTTTCGGCTGTCAAGGGGCCGTATGTGTGTGAATAAGTCGCGTTCGCCGCAACACGCAGGTCGTGTCGGCCGGCCGCGGCGCGGCCCCGGCCCGCACGTCGCGGGCCGCGGGTATCGTGGCAGCCGTGACGACGCCGATCCCCACCCCGTACGAGGACCTGCTGCGAGACGTGCTCGAGAACGGCACGCACAAGGACGACCGCACCGGCACCGGCACCACGAGTGCGTTCGGCCGGCAGATCCGGTTCGACCTGTCCGAGGGGTTCCCCCTCATCACCACGAAGCGCGTGCACTTCAAGTCGATCGCGTACGAGCTGCTGTGGTTCCTTCGGGGCGAGTCCAACGTCGCGTGGCTGCAGGAGAACGGCGTCTCGATCTGGGACGAGTGGGCGGATGCCGCGGGCGAGCTGGGCCCGGTCTACGGCGTGCAGTGGCGCTCCTGGCCGACGCCGTCGGGTGAGCACATCGATCAGATCGCACTCGTGCTGGATCAGATCCGCGCGAACCCGGACTCCCGGCGGCTGATCGTCTCGGCGTGGAATCCCGCCGACATCCCCGACATGGCGCTCGCACCCTGCCATGCGCTGTTCCAGTTCTACGTCGCCGACGGCAAGCTGTCGTGCCAGCTCTATCAGCGCAGCGCCGACCTGTTCCTCGGCGTCCCGTTCAACATCGCCTCCTACGCGCTTTTGACCGTCATGGTGGCGCAGCAGGCCGGGCTCGAGCCGGGCGACTTCGTCTGGACGGGCGGCGACTGCCACATCTACGACAACCATCTCGAGCAGGTTCGCGAGCAGCTGACCCGTGAGCCCTACTCGTACCCCACTCTGCGCATCGCCCGCACGCCCGACTCGATCTTCGACTACCGCTACGAGGACTTCGTGGTCGAGGACTATCAGCACCACCCCGCGATCCGCGGCGCCGTCGCGGTATGACGACTCCCCTCACGCGCGGCGGCGGTGCGGGTGCCGGCGGTGTCCGCATCCGCCGGATCGGCATGATCTGGGCCGAGGCGCACCACGGGGTCATCGGCGCGCAGGGCGGCATGCCGTGGCACGTCCCCGAAGACCTCGCGCACTTCAAAGCCCTGACGCTCGGGGCGCCGGTCGTCATGGGCCGCCGCACCTGGGAGTCGTTCCCGGACCGATTCCGCCCGCTGCCGGGCCGGCGCAACATCGTCGTCACCCGACGGGCTGACTGGAAGGATGCCGGTGCCGAGCGCGCGGCCTCGCTCGAGTCCGCACTGGCGCTGGCCGCCGAGGGGCACCCGGATCGGATCTGGGTCATCGGCGGGGGCGAGCTGTTCCGCGAGGCGATCTATCTGGCCGACCTGCTGGAGGTCACCGAGCTCGATCTCGAGATCCAGGGCGACACGCAGGCGCCCGAACGCACCGACTGGCGCACGATCTCGACGGACCCGGTCGAAGGGTGGCACACCTCGAGTTCGGGCATCCGTTATCGGTTCCTGCGACTTGCGCCGCCTGAGCGCTCCGAAGGCCCACGCCAATAGGCTGACGCGCATGGCGAAGACGGCGCTCATCACCGGTGCGAGTTCGGGACTCGGCGCGGAGTACGCGAGACAGCTGGCGGCGAGGGGCGCGCACCTGGTGCTCGTCGCCCGCGACAAGCAGGCGCTCGATCGGCTCGCGGTAGGGCTGCGATCGACCTACGGCGTGGAGGTCGAAGTCGTCGTCGCCGACCTGTTGAAGCCCCGCCAGCGCGAGCGGGTGGAGGCACGCGTCGCCGATGAGGTGAGGCCGATCGAGATCCTCGTGAACAATGCCGGGTTCGGCCTGCCGCTGGCATTCGAGCGCAACGACGTCGAGGACGAGGTCCGCCACCTGCAGGTGCACGTCGAGGTGCCGATGCGGCTGACCCATGCCGCACTCGGCCCGATGCTGGCGCGCGGCCACGGCCGAATCGTGAACGTCGCATCGGTCGCGGCATTCATCCCGCGGTCGACGTACGGCGCCTGCAAGGGCTGGCTCGTGAGCTTCAGCCGCTGGGCGAACGGGCGCTACGGCCCGCGCGGCGTGACGGTCACTGCGGTGTGCCCGGGGTACACCCACACGAACTTCCACGAGCGCCTGGGGCTGGCCCCAGGCGAGGAAGGTGTGGCGGACGCCATGTGGCTCGACGCCCGCGACGTGGTGGCGGAATCGCTGCGCGACGTCGCCCGCGGCAGAGCCGTGTCGATCCCGTCGCGCCGCTACAAGGCCCTCGTCACCTTGGCACGATTTGCGCCGCCGTCCCTGGCGGCGCGCATCGGCGAGCGCGGCCGGTAGATCACGCGGCGTCCTCTGCAGCGTCGTCGGTGCGCGGCCGCCGCTGTGAGCGACGCAGGGCGTCGGAGAGGGGGGTCGGCACCGACGACGCGCCTCCCACCATCAGGCGGTAGCCGACCCCGCGCACGGAGACGATCCGAATCCCTGGACGCCCGGCGAGACGGCGACGGAGCCTCTTGATCGCGGAGTTGACGTGCTCGCGATCTCCCAGGTAGTCGGTTTGCCAGACCTGTGCCGTGAGGTCCTCGAACGACCAGACACGGTGGGTGTCGGAGGCGAGGGCGGCGAGCAGGTCGAATTCCTGCGCCGACAGGTGCACGCGGATGCCGGCCACCGAGACCTCGCGGGAGGCCGAGGCGATCCGCAGTGTCCCGATGATCAGCGGTGCCGCGGGGCCGACGGCGTGGGCGTCGAGCGCCGAAGCAACGACCGCGCGCGGCGGCTGAGCCGGATCGTCCTGGCCTGCGTGGACGTCACGCAGCAGCGTGAGTGCGCCCTCAACGTCCGGCGCCGCGACGACGACCGCCAGATCGCGGAGCAGCTTCGCGAGCTCACCCACATGCCGCAGCGGCATTCCCACGCAGAGCACCAGCACCTCGTCAGCCTCCTGCACCACTCCGCTCGACACGCCACGTCCTTTCGCCGCCGATGAAGACCTGACCTGTCTAGCAGTCGAGTGTTTCATCTGCCTCATGCCACATTCCCGCGGGTTAACGATTCCGTGAGAGCGCTCTCATGGACCGGCGGCAACAGAAAGTTTTCGCCCATGAGCTGACCCCGAAGCGCCCTTGTCGCTCGACTCGCGGGGGGCCCAGCATGAGCCTCATCCCCTCAACCGGATTCGCCGTCGGCGCCGCGCATCGTCGGCGCCCCGATCGAAGGACCCTCGTGCGTCATTTCCTCCAGCGCAGACCCCGCACTGTCGCCGCCGTCCTCGCCGCCGCGACGCTCGTCGCCACCCTCCTCGGATCGCCGCCGGCCGCGGCGACCGAGCCACCCCCACCAGGACTGCCGGAAGGTCACATGGGGGAGGGCGCATGGCGGCACGGCATCCTCCCCGGCGCCGGCACGCCGACGGAAGAAGCGGCGCGCGAGAAGCTGACCGACGAGGCCGAGTCGCAGCTCACGGAGGCGGCGACCGCGTCGTTCTGGGTGCGCTTCGCCGATCGGGCAGACCTCGCAACGGCCTCGGCCATCGCGGACTGGGACAAGCGGGGTGCCGCGGTGCGGGACACGCTGCGCGCGCACGCCGAGGAGTCTCAGGCCGGGGTGGTCGCCGAACTGGATGCGGCCGGCGCCGCCTTCACGTCGTTCTGGGTGTCGAATGCGGTGCTGGTCACGGGCGGCGACCTGGCGCTCGCGACGATGCTCGCGGCGCACAGCGAGGTGTCGCAGATCCGCGAGGTCACGACCTATAGCAACGCCGAGCCGGTCGAATCGGTGCCGGCCGCGGCAGGCGAGGGCGCGAACGCCGACGGCGTCGCATGGGGCGTCGACGAGATCGGCGCGCCCGCCGTCTGGGCGCAGGGCATCACCGGCGAGGGGATCGTCGTCGCCAACATCGACAGCGGCGTGGATGTGACGCATCCGTCGCTGCACGACCGCTTCCGCGGGCTGCAGGCCGACGGCTCGCTGGAGCTCGACTACAACTGGCTCGACATCGACCGCTGGTGCGGCTGGGCCGACGGGCCGTGCGATGTCGACGGCCACGGCACGCACACGATGGGGACGATCACGGGCGACGCGGGCGACGGCGAACGCATCGGCGTCGCACCCGGCGCCACCTGGATCGCGGCGAACGGCTGCGTCAAGTGCTCGCAGACGGGTCTCATGCTCTCGGCGCAGTGGATGCTCGCCCCGACCGATACTTCCGAGGACTGGGCGAACGGCGACCCGTCGAAGCGTCCGCACATCGTGAACAACTCCTGGGGCGACCCCGCGTCGAAGGACCCGTTCTTCGACGACATCATCGCGGCGTGGGATGCTTCCGGCATCTTCAGCGCGTGGTCGGTCGGCAACTCCGGCCCGGCGTGCGACACCGCCGGCAACCCCGGCTCGCAGCATGTCACCTACTCCGTGGGCGCGTACGGCGAAGACGGCGACATCGGCTACTTCTCTTCCCGTGGCCCCGGGCAGGACGGCGAAGTGAAGCCGAACATCTCCGCGCCGGGTGTGCGGATCCGCTCGGCTTCTGCGGGAGGCGGCTACCGTCTGGAAACGGGCACGTCGATGGCCGCACCACACCTGGCGGGCGCCGTCGCGCTGCTCTGGAGCGCGGCCCCGGCGCTCGTGGGCGACATCCCGGCCACTCGCGAACTGCTCGACCGCACCGCGCGTGACGTCGACGACACCCGCTGCGGCGGCGACGCCGACGACAACGCGGTGTGGGGCGAGGGCAAGCTGGACGCCGCGGCGCTCATCGCCGCCGCCCCGACCGGCGCCGGCACACTCGCCGGCACGGTGACGGATGCCGACGGCACGCCGCTTGTCGGCGTCGACGTCGTCGCCGACGGTGAGTTCGGCCGCTCCACCAAGACGGAGTCCGACGGCACCTTCGCACTGCCGCTGGTGCCGGGTGCGTACGACGTCACCCTCGCGTCGTTCGGGTTCGCCGCCCGCTCCCTCGAGGTCACCATCGCCGACGGCGAGACCTCGGACGCCTCGGCGAGCCTCGCCACCGCGACCCGGCACACCGTCTCGGGCACGCTGACGGATGCTGTGGGTGACCCCATGGCAGGGCTCACGGTCGCTCTGAACGGGCCGCTCCCTGCTGCGACGACCGACGCCGCCGGCCGGTACCGGATCGACGACGTGCCTGCCGGTTCGTTCACGCTCACCACGACGGGCGATCGCTGCGTCGCGCCGCTGGAGCGGACTGTCGTCGTCGACGGCGAAGAGACGGTGGATGCCGCACTCGAGCGGGTCGCCTTCTCGGGCGGGTACTCGTGCACGTCCACCGACGCCCCGCTCCCCGCCGGAAGCCAGGTCCTCGACATTCGGGCGAATGGGGGTGCTGCAGCGATCGAGCTGCCGTTCGCCTTCCCGTCGTTCGACGACCGCTACTCGACGGCCTACGTGTCTGCGAACGGATTCGTCTCGTTCGCATCCTTCGAGGGGCAGTGGCCCGGGCAGCGACCGATCCCGTACCCGGGCGGCGTGGTTCCCGGCGGTGTCATCGCGCCGTTCTGGATGCTCCTCGATCTCGACGGCACCTCCGCGATCCTCGCGGCCGAGACGACGGTCGACGGCATGCCCGCGGTGACGATCGAGTGGCGCAACGTGTTCCTCATCTTCTCTCCCGACCAGCGGCTCACCTTCTCGACGACCTTGGTCGCGAACGGCGACGTCCTGTTGTCGTACGGGGACGGTGTGGGAGCCGACGCCGACCGCGCCGGGTGGAACGCGTCGGTCGGGATCGAGGCCGAGGGATCCGAGGTCGGCGCCCAGTACTCGCGGTACGAGCCCGTCCTGCAGGCGGGGCGGCAGATCCGGTTCACGCGCGACGAACGGGCGTGGCTCACGGGGACAGTGACCGACGCGAACGACGGCGCCGCCGTCGCGGGCGCCACCGTGGCCGCTGCGGGCGCGGACGGAACGACGCGAACCACGTCGACCTCGGGCGACGGCACGTACGAGCTCGCCGTTCCTGTCGGCACCGCGCAGGTGACCGTGACCGCACCGAACTACGCGACCGCCTCGCAGACCGTCGAGCTGGCCTCGTGGATGGATGCCGCGTCGTTCTCGCCGGCGCTGAAGACCGGGGTCGCGAGCCTGTCGACGTCGCAGCTGTCGCTCACCTCCGACGGGCGCGGAAGCGAGTGGGTCGAGGTCACCGTGACGAACTCGGGCTCCGCGCCGCTGCACCTGTCGTTCGACGAGATGCCGCGCAACCCGCAGCTCTCGGCGCCGGAGGCGGGCATGCCGGTCCAAGGCGTCTGGAGCACCATGCCGGTGTCGAGCGTGTTCGGCGTCGGGTACGACGGACGGCTCTGGGTATCGGACTGGATGGAACAGCGCAATGGGCTCTACTCGGTCACGGGGGAGCGCCTCGGCGACGCCCCGCACGTCGCCGAGATGGACGGCGCCGACCGGCTCGAGCTCGCCTTCGACAGTCGATCGGGCGACATGTGCCAGATCGTGAACGGCGGTGATTGGAGCATCCACTGCTTCGATCGTGAATCCGGCGTCCAGACACGGGTCATCACGGGGTACTGGGCCGACCAGCAGGCCTACAGCGCGCTCGCCTACAACCCGGTCGACGACGTGTTCTACCTCGGAAGCGCCTATGTCGGCACCGTGCTCACGGTGGCCGGGTCCACCCACGCCCAGCCGGGCAAGGTGGTGAACGCCTGCGCCGTGCCGGAGGCGGCGCTCGGGTTCGCCTACAACGTCGGTTCCGACACACTCTGGTACTCCACCTTCGGAGGAGAGGCACCGCAGCTGGTGCAGGTCGACCCGGACTCGCCGGCGACGTGCACGCGGTACCGCACCGTCGACACCTACCTGTCTCCGCAGGGTGCTGCGGGCATGGAGTTCGACGAGGCGGGCAACCTCTGGGTCGTCGATATGAACAACGGCCTCATGTGGCGGCTCAACGTGGAGGATCCCACGTTCGCGGACATCCCCTGGCTGGATGCGAACCAGGACGCCGCGACCCTCAAGCCCGGCGGCAGCAAGACGTTCAAGGTCAAGGTCCAGGGATCCCTCGCGGCGACGGGCGCCAACGCGGCGACCCTGCTCGTCGACTCGGACGCGGGCCGGGCGAGCCGCACCTATCTGCCGGTCGACCTCACCCGGTCGGCTCGGTGACGGCCGGCGAACCCGCCGGCAGCTTCCACCCCACAACTGGAGGAAAAATGCAACGCCCCGCGAAACTCGCCGCGTGCTCGGCGCTGGTGGGCACGGCTCTCGTGCTCGCCGCCGTCGTCCCCGCCGCAGCATCCGGTCCCGCCCCGTCCGCGGCCGCCGCTCCGGTCGCCACCGCGCCGGAGTCCGACACGCCGACGCTGATCGACGGCATCGCCGAGCCGACCGACGCCAAGGCACCCGCCGACAAGGCCGCCCTGGCACACCTCAAGGCGAAGAAGGAGCGGTACCACATCCCGTCGGTCGAGACGAATCTCGTCGTCACCGACGTGACAGAGGTCGGCACCGACGAGACCGTGCGCTTCACACAGCAGCACGGAGGCGTCGAGGTGCTCGGCGGACAGTACATCGTGCGCATGAAGAAGAAGGATGCCGAGCGGATCGTCACGGGAACCTCGGGGCAGTACTTCACCGACCTGACCGTCGACGTCGAGCCGAAGATCTCCTCGGAGCTCGCCGTGGAGCGTGCGGTTCAGGCGGTGCAGTACGGCGGGAAGGCCGCAGGCACCGTCGGCGGCGAGACGAAGGCCGCGCTCACCGGGTCGGACCAGGGTCTGGTCGTCCTGCCGCAGGGTGCGGGCGTCCTCACGCGACACGTGACCGTGCGCGGCACGGATGCGACGGGCGCCCCGGTCGTGCAGGAGGTGTACATCGAGGCGACCACCGGCTTCCCGACGCTGCAGTACAGCGGCATCCAGACCTTCGGGATCGCGGGGGCCGCCACCCCCGCCGCCGCCGCAGCAGCGATCGACGAGGGCACCGGAGCGGACGGCACGGGGACGCTGCTCACCGGTGTCGATGTGCCGGTCAACCTCACGCAGGACCCGGCGAGCGGCGCGTTCCTGCTGCGCGACACGACCCGCCCGGGCACCCCCATCGAGACGTACGACGCCTCGGGCGTCGTGGGCTACTCGTACCCGAACGGAACGATCCCTGCCGGTGCCGAGCTCGCCTCGTCGCCGACGGCAGCGCTCGGGGCCGAGCTGACCACCATGGGGGCCGTCGATGCCCACTGGGGCGCCGGTCAGGTGTACGACTACTTCAAGAACCGCCTCGGGCGCGACAGCATCGACGGCAAAGGACAGGAGATCCGCTCGATCGTCGGCCTCGTCGAGTGGGAGGGCGGGACGACCTGGAACCAGGCCTACTGGGACGGCTACCAGATGGCCTACGGCGCCGGTGACGGCTGGAGCTTCAAACCGTTCACGGCCGACCTCGACGTGCAGGGCCACGAGCTCACCCACGGCGTCGTCCAGCACACGGCGGGACTCGTGTACGTCGGTCAGTCCGGTGCCTTGAACGAGGCGTTCGCCGACTACTTCGGCAATGCGATCGACGTCGATGCCACGGGCACGCCCCTCAGCGACCCGAACGCGAGCCTCCTCGGCGAAGACCTCTGCTACGCCGCGTCGCCGACGGCGTGCGCGCTGCGCGACCTCGACGACGGCGCCGGCATCGCCAACTTCGCCGGCTACCCGTACTTCTACGACGCGGGCGGCGTCCACCTGAACTCGACGATCTTCGGCGGCGCGCTGTGGGACATCCGTGAGTCGCTCGGCGGCGAGACGGCGGACCCGATCATCTACCGCGCCCTCACGGACTACCTGACTCCGCTCGACGGATTCACTCAGGCCCGCGACGCCGTGCTCGCCGCGGCGAAGGCTCAGGGGCTCAAAGGCAAGCAGTTGAAGTCTGTGCAGGCGGCATTCGACTCCCGGGGCATCGTGACCGGGTGGGAGAAGCAGCTCGGTGGCGACGGGACCGTCCTGTTCGAGAACCTCACCGACTTCAACGGCGTCTCGTGGGCAGGGGCCGGGGGTGGCTGGTGGACCATCGCGGACGTCCCGAGCATCGACGGCTCGGGCTACTTCGCCATCTACGCGGGCACGATCGACCGCAAGGTCGAGCCGACCCTCGTGAGCACACCCGGGGAGTGGACCGATGTCTACCCCGACACCGACGGCAAGACGGTCGTGTGGATCCGGTTCTCTCCGGTGGGATCCCAGGTGATGGCGAAGTCGCTCTCGGGCGGCCCCGAGCAGGTCGTGTACACGACCCCGGCGAACCTGTTCAACGTGCGCGTGTCCGACGGTGTCGTGACGTGGGACGGCCTCGACGCAGAAGGATCACGCCGGGTCGGCTTCGCGGAACTCGGCAGCGGCACCGCCACGCTTCTGCCGGGCACGGCCACCGGAGTGCCCGACATCACGGGCGACAAGCTCGCGTACGCTCGCGAGTTCCCGACCGAGGTGTCGTTGCCCGACGGCACCTACACGCGGATCTTCACCGCGGTGGAGGTGCTCGACGTCAACACCGGCGCGGTGATCGAGGTCGGCCCCCGGACGCAGGGGTCGATCATCCGTCCGACCATCGCGGGCGGGTCGGTCGTCTGGGGTGCCGACGACCGCAACGACCCCTACAGCGCGATCCGCAAGGCCCCGGTCGCGGGCGGCGCGTGGAGCGACATCGTGCCGGAGAGCAACGTCGGCGGACTCCACATCCACGATCTCGTCGCGACGTCGACGACGATCACGGTGACGTCCGAGGGCGACAGCGAGCGCCTGGGCGGCGGGGTTCCGGCGCTGCTGCAGTACACGCTCGACGGAAAGTCGCTCGGCAAGGTGACGTGCAGCTCCGGCTTCACCGACCGTGCCGCCGCCGACACCGGCTCGACGGTCGTCTGGGTCGACACGGCCACGTCGTACGACACGCTCGTGATGCGGGCCACTCCGGCGGGCACCTGCTCCTGATCCGCTGACACCGGAGGGGACGGATGCCGCGTCGCGCGGCATCCGTCCCCTCCGCGTGCGTGCGGGCACGCATACGGGGAGGAGTGGCGAGCCTCCGAGCCGATAACCTGAAGGCATGACGCATACGGGAAACCCATTCGGACAGGTTCTCGTCGCGCTCGTCACTCCGATGACGGCCGACGGCGAAGTCGACTGGCCCGCTGTCGAGAAGCACATCGACGACGTCATCGGCGCGGGCGCCGACGGCATCGTCGTCACCGGCACCACGGGCGAGACGTCGACCCTCACCGACGCGGAGAAGATCCGTCTCGTCGAGGTCGGAAAGGATGTCGCAGCTGGGCGGGCCAAGATCATCACCGGCGGCGGCTCCAACGAGACGGCGCACGCGATCGACCTCTACAAGGCCAGCGAGAAGGTCGGCGCCGACGCCATCATGATCGTCACGCCGTACTACAACAAGCCCACGCAGGCCGGAATCCTCACGCACTTCCGCCTCGTCGCCGACGCCACCGATCTGCCGGTGATCCTCTACGACATTCCGGGCCGCACGGGCGTGCCGATCCGGTACGAGACGATCCTGCGCCTCGCCAAGCACCCGAACATCCTCGCCATCAAGGACGCCAAGGGCGACTTCAGCGAGGTCAGCCGCGTGCTCAACCAGACCGACCTGATGTACTTCTCGGGCGACGACCCGAACGTGCTGCCGCACCTCGCGATCGGCGCGGTGGGTCTCATCGGCGTCACCGCGAACATCGCCCCCGCGCCGTACCGTGCCATCGTCGACGCCGTGAACGCCGGAGACCTGAAGACCGCGACCGCGGCGCACATGCAGCTCGAGCCGCTCGTGCGCGCCGTCATGACGCACGTGCCCGGCACCGTGTCGGCGAAGTACATCCTGCACGGCCTCGGCCGCATCGGCAGCCCGCGCGTGCGCCTGCCGCTCGTGGGGCCGGAGGAGTGGGAGGCCGCCAAGATCGAGGACGAGCTGGCCCTCGTGACGGGTGTCCCCGGCGCAGATTTCTCGAATTTCCGTCCCGACCGCAACGCCGCCGCCGGCGGTGCGCTGCCGAAGGTCTCAGGCACGACGAGATGACGAAGTGCCGTCGCCGATCGGGCGACGGCACGCTGATGAACGGATGCCGCGGCATCCGGAGGAGGCTTCACAATGCCCACCAACCCGTACGACCCGCCGGAGCTCGAAGCGGGCACCCTCCGGGTCGTCCCGCTCGGCGGCCTCGGCGAAGTCGGCCGCAACATGACCGTCTTCGAGTACGGCGGCAAGCTGCTGGTGGTCGACTGCGGCGTGCTGTTCCCCGAGGAGCACCAGCCCGGCGTCGACCTGATTCTGCCGGACTTCGAGCCCATCAAGGGGCGCCTCGACGACATCGTCGGCGTCGTGCTCACGCACGGTCACGAGGACCACATCGGCGCCGTGCCGTACCTGCTGAAGCTCAAGAGCGACATCCCCATCGTGGGCTCGGGCCTGACCCTGGCGCTGACCGAGGCGAAGCTCAAGGAGCACCGCATCCGGCCGTACAGCCTCACGGTGGCCGAGGGGCAGCGTGAGAACCTCGGCCCGTTCGAGCTCGAGTTCATCGCGGTGAACCACTCGATCCCGGATGCGCTGGCCGTCGCGATCCGCACCCCCGCGGGCACCGTGCTCGCGACCGGCGACTTCAAGATGGACCAGCTGCCGCTCGACGGCCGCCTCACCGACCTGCGCGCATTCGCACGGCTGGGGGAAGAGGGCGTGGATCTGTTCCTCGTCGACTCCACGAACGCGGACGTCCCCGGCTTCACGCCGCTGGAGCGCTCGATCGGGCCGGTGCTCGACCAGGTCATCGGCAAGGCGCCGCGCCGCGTGATCGTGGCGAGCTTCTCCAGCCACGTGCATCGCGTGCAGCAGGTGCTCGACGCCGCGGCGGCCCACGGCCGGCGCGTCGCGCTGCTCGGCCGCAGCATGCTCCGCAACATGACGATCGCCGAGGACCTCGGCTACCTGCACGTGCCCGAGGGCGTGCTGATCGACTACAAGAAGGCGCGCGACCTCCCCGACGATCGGATCGTCTACATGTCGACCGGCTCGCAGGGCGAGCCGATGGCCGTGCTCAGCCGCATGGCGAACCTCGACCACGCGATCGAGCCCGGTCCGGGCGACACCGTCATCCTGGCGTCGAGCCTCATCCCGGGCAACGAGAACGCGGTCTACCGCGTCATCGACGGCCTGACCAAGCTCGGTGCGAACGTCGTGCACAAGGGCAACGCCAAGGTGCACGTCTCCGGCCACGCGGCCGCCGGCGAACTGCTGTACTGCTACAACATCCTGAAGCCGAAGAACGTGCTGCCCGTGCACGGCGAGTACCGCCACCTCATGGCGAACGCGCGCCTCGCCCAGGACACCGGGATCGCCCCCGAGCGCACGCTGCTCGCCGAGAACGGCACCGTCATCGACCTCAAGGGCGGCGAAGCCCGTATGGTCGGCCAGCTCGACCTCGGGTTCGTCTACGTCGACGGGTCGACCGTCGGCGAGATCACGGATGCCGACCTCAAGGATCGCCGGATCCTCGGCGAAGAGGGCTTCATCTCGGTGATCGTGGTGGTCGACGCCTCTACCGGCAAGGTCATCTCGGGCCCCGAGATCCACGCGCGCGGGTTCGCCGAGGACGATGCGGTGTTCGAAGCCGTCAAGCCGAAGATCGCCGCAGCCCTCACCGAGGCTGCCCAGTCGGGCGTCCGCGATCCGCACGCGCTGTCCCAGATCGTGCGCCGCACGATCGGCCGCTGGGTCAACCAGTCCCTGCGCCGCCGGCCGATGATCGTCCCGCTCGTGATCGAAGCGTAGCGAGATC
>NZ_MWLP01000130.1:0-7381 GCF_010634885.1 Microbacterium sp. B35-04
AACGGCGCCGGCAAGACCACGCTCTTCAACGTGATCTCGGGGCTGATGAAGCCCACCGCCGGACGCGTCCTGCTCGACGGCCGCGACATCACGACGGCATCCGTGCCCGCGCGGGCCCGAGCGGGACTCGGGCGCACCTTCCAGACGGCCAGCCTCTTCCCGAAGCTCTCGGTGCTCGAGAACGTGCGTCTGGCGGCACAGGTGTCGCTGGGCGGGTCGGGGTCTCTGCTGCGCTTCCCGAGACGGACGGATGCCGCGACCGAGCTCGCGCTGGCGAAGCTCGACGTCGTCGGGCTCGGGCACATGCGCGACGCGTTCGCGGGCGACATCTCGCACGGCGACAAGCGCAAGCTCGAGATCGCGGTGCTGCTGGCGACGGAGTCGAGCATCGTCCTGCTCGACGAGCCGATGGCGGGCGTCGGCTCGGGCGACGTGCCGGGGCTCGTCGAGAACATCCGGGCGATGCAGCGGGAGAAGGGCTGCACCCTGCTCATGGTCGAGCACCACATCGACGTGCTGATGGGTCTCGTCGAGAAGGTCGCCGTCATGTACTTCGGCACGATCATCGCCTACGACACGCCACAGCGGATCATGGAGGACCCTCTCGTGCAGAGTGCATACCTCGGCACCGGATCGACGGGGACGGAGGCCGCATGAACGCGACACAGCCCGACGGCGCCCGAGCCTCGGCGTCGCCCGTCCTCACCGTGCGGAACCTCCGCTGCACCATCGCCGGTCAGCAGGTGGTCGAAGACGTCTCGTTCGACGTCCCCGCCACCGGCATCACCGCGGTGCTGGGGCGCAACGGCGTCGGCAAGACGTCGACCCTCCGCGGCATCCTTGGTCTCATCGCGCGCCGCGGCGAGGTGCGCCTGGCCGGCGAGCGCATCGACGGGCTGCCCACGCACAAGATCGTGCGCCGCGGCGTCGGCTACGTGCCCGAGGACCGCGAGGTCTTCGCGAAGCTCACCGTCGCCGAGAACCTGGCGCTCGCCGAACGGCAGCGCCAGCCCCGCCGAGACTTCGTGGCCGAACTCTTCCCCGACCTGGTCGCCCGGCGGGACCAGCAGGCGGGCACCCTCTCGGGCGGCCAGCAGCAGATGGTCTCGGTGGCGCGAGCGCTGATCAACGACAACATGCTGCTCCTCGTCGACGAACCCACCAAGGGCCTCGCGCCGAAGATCGTCGCCGAGGTCGCCGACGCGCTGCAGGAGGCGTCCAAGACCGTCCCGATCCTTCTCGTCGAGCAGAACCTCGAGGTCGTGCGACGCCTCGCCGACGATGCCATCGTCATCGCCGGCGGACGCGTGGCGCACGTCGGCCGGGCCCGCGCCATCCTCGACGACGAAGACCTCACCCGCCGTCTTCTCGGCGTCCACGTGGAGCACGCCGCATGAGCACCCTCGTCCTCACCCTCATCACCGGCGTCGGCCTCGGCGCCCTCTACTTCCTCGTCGCGAGCGGCCTCAGCCTCATCTACGGCCTGATGCACGTCCTGAACTTCGCGCACGGCGCCTTCCTCACGCTGAGCGCGTTCATGGGCTGGATGGTCGCGCAGGCGCTGGGCACGGACTCGTGGGGCTCGTTCCTGCTGTCGGTGCTCGCCGGCGCCGGTGTCGGCGCCGTCTTCGCGACGCTGACCGAGCTCGTGCTCATCCGCCCGCTGTACGAGCGGCACATCGAGCAGGTGCTGGTCACCGTCGGCCTGTCGTTCGCGGCGGTCGCGCTCTTTGAGGGGATCTGGGGCACCGATCCCATCCACATCGCAGGGCCGCCCTGGCTGAAGCAGACGACCGAGGTGCTCGGCGCCCGCATCCCGAACACCTACTGGGTGCTGATGATCGCCGCGGTGCTCGTGCTCGCCGCCCTCGTGCTGTTCCTGCAGAAGACGCGCTACGGCATGATCATCCGGGCGGGCGTCGAGAACCGCTCGATGGTGACGGCTCTCGGCATCGATGTGAGGCGCTCGTTCACCCTCGTCTTCGCGATCGGCGGTGCGGCTGCCGGCATCGGCGGGGTGCTGGCCATGCACTACTCCACGTTCGTCTCCGCCCACCTGGGGCAGACGCTCCTCATCTTCGCGTTCATCGTGACGGTCGTCGGCGGCCTCGGCTCGCTCACCGGCGCCGCCGTCGCGTCGGTGCTCGTGGCGGTGTTGCAGCAGTTCGCCAATTTCTACCTCGGCGGCACCGGCGACTTCATCGTCGTGATCCTCCTGGCGCTCGTGCTGCTGGTGCGCCCGGCCGGACTTCTCGGGAGGAAGGCGTGATGCGTCGCTACGTCCCTGCCATCGTCGGCGTGGCACTGGTGGTCTTCATGGCCGTGCTGCCGCTGCTGAACCTGTCGCTGCCGGGCATCCTCCCGACCCCGACGTACATGCCGGGCACGCTGGCGCTGCTGTCGCTCTGCATGGTGTTCGCCGCCCTCGCGCTGTCGTACAACCTGCTGCTCGGATCGGGCGGGATGCTGTCATTCGGCCATGCCCTCTACTTCGGGGCCGGCGCGTACGGGCTCGGGATCGCGCTCGAGCATTTCGGGGTGCCGCTGTGGCCGGGGGTCTTCATCGCCCTGATCGGCGGCATGGTGATCGCACTGGTCACGGGGGCGGTGTCCATGCGGGTCTCGGGCATCCCCTTCGCGATGGTCACGCTGGCGTTCGCGCAGGCCGGTTCCGTGCTCGTGCGCCGCAACTCGCAGGTCACCGGCGGTGAGGAGGGATTGAGCCTCAACACCGATCAGGTGCCGGACTTCCTCATCGGCGTCGTGAACACCCGCAATCTGTACTGGTTCGCCCTGGCGGTGCTCGTCGTCGTGTACCTCGTGACGCTGTGGGTCGACACCTCGCGGCTCGGCCACCTGGCCCGCGCGACGCGCGAGAACGAGCAGCGCGTCCGCGTGCTCGGCCTCTCGCCCTACCGCGTGCGGCTCATCGTCTTCGTCATCGCCGCCGGTCTGGCGAGCCTCGCCGGCGTCGCCTACATGCTGCTGCAGTCCGGCACGGTGCCGCGGTCGGTGTCGGCCGACCTGACGATCACCGTGCTCGTGATGGTCGTGCTGGGTGGCGTCGGATTCCGCTGGGGTGCGATCGTGGGCGGTGTGCTCTACACGCTGCTCGATCAGCGACTCACCGTGCTCGCCGGCTCCGATGCCATCGCCGGGCTTCCCGACTGGCTGCGCGTGCCGCTGTCGGAGCCGCTCTTCCTCTTCGGCGTGCTGTTCATCGTGGTGGTGATGTTCCTCCCCGGCGGGATCGCCGGCACGATCGACGCCGCCGCGCGCCGCCGTCGCGGCGAGCGCGTGCGCGGCGCGCTGCGGCAGCTCGACGACGCGGGCGAGACCCCCGAGGCGGCCGCCGCTGGTGCCGCCGCGTCCGACAGGGTCCGCGCATGACCTGGAACGCCGACCCCGACATCGACGACGGACCCCACACGATCGGCCGCTGGATCGTCGACCGTGCGGTGCGCTCGCCGGAGCGCATCGCGATCGACGACCGCGGCGTGACGATCGACTACGCGACGCTCGCCGCCCGCGCGACCGAGCTCGCGGACGCACTGCGTCGGGCGGGCTACGGTCCGGGTGATCGCTTCGCGACCGTGTCGGGCAACTCGACCGACCATGTCGTCGCCTTCTTCGCGTGCGCCATCGCGGGCATCGCGTTCGTGCCGCTGTCGTGGCGGCTCACGCCGCGCGAGCTGGCCGACGTGCTGACCCGTTCCGCGCCCGCGCTGGTGCTCATCGAAGACGAGCACGCCGCGCTTGCCGGCGAGGCCCTGCGCGTCGCCGACGGCCTCGCCGGCGCCCCTGTCGCCGTTCTCGGCACCACAGGCGTCGAGGTCGCCGTCCCCAGCGCTGCCCACCCACGGCCGCGGCCGCCGGTGCGCGACGACGACCCGCTGCTCGTGATCTTCACGTCCGGCAGCGAGGCGGCGCCGAAGGGCGTCGTGCTCACCCACGCGAACTGCTTCTGGAACAACCTCGCCCTCGCGCAGGCGCTGCCGCTCGGCCAGGACGACGTCGTGCTCGCGATGCTCCCGCAGTTCCATGTCGCTGCCTGGAACTGCCAGCCGCTGCTCGCCTGGTGGGTCGGTGCGACCGTGGTGCTCGAGCGGTCCTTCCACCCGACGCGCGTACTGCAGCTGATCGCCGACCGGCGGGTCACCGCGATGATGGGCGTGCCGACGCAGTACCGGATGCTCGCGGACGACCGCGAATGGGCGACGACCGATACGGCGTCCCTGCGGCTCGCGCTCGTCGGCGGCGCCACCATGCCCGTCGCGCTGCAGGACGCGTGGACGGCGCGAGGCATCGCGCTGACGCAGGGCTACGGGCTCACCGAGGCGGCGCCGAACGTGCTGCATCTTCCGGCGGCCGAGGCGGCGGGAGCGCCCGGCGCCGTGGGACGGCCCTACCCGCACGTGGCGGTGCGTGTCGTCGACCCCTCCTCGGAGCTCCCGCTCGAGGGCGAGGCCACCGGCGAGCTCTGGGTGCGCGGGCCCAGCGTGTTCGCCGGATACCTCGGTGACGACGCCGCGACGGCGCGGGCGATGAGCGGTGAGTGGCTGCGCACCGGCGACCTCGTGTCGCGCGACGCGGACGGCGTCTTCCGTGTGGTGGACCGTCTCAAGGACATCTTCATCTCCGGTGGTGAGAATGTCGCACCGGCGGAGGTCGAGTACGCGCTCTGCCTGCACCCGCTCGTGGAGGCAGCCGCGGTGGTCGGCGTGCCCGACGAGGTGTGGGGTGAGCGCGGTGTCGCGTTCGTCGTCCCCGTAGCCGGAGCTGCGCTGTCGGTGGACGAGCTGCTCGCGCACGCGCGCCGCAACCTCGCGGCGTTCAAGATCCCGGTGCACATCGAGCAGGTCGATGCGCTCCCGCGCTCGACGATCGAGAAGCTCGCCCGCTCGCGCCTGCGCGAGCGCGCCCGGAATCTGGTGAGCCGCTCGCCGCAGAGCGCGCACGGGGAGAGCGGTCGCGCCGTCAGCGGCGCACCCACGAAGGGGGAATCTCGATGAGCATGTCCGACGAACTTGTCGAACACGAGGAGGAGCTGGTCTCGTCCGCGACCGGGCGGCCACTCACCAAGCGCGGTGAGGCGACCCGGCGGCGCCTGCTCGAGGCAGCGGAGCTCGTGTTCGCAGAACAGGGCTACCACGAGGCATCCATCGTCAAGATCACCGAGCGAGCAGGCATCGGCCTCGGCACGTTCTACCTGTACTTCGACAGCAAGCAGGCGATCTTCGAAGCGCTCGTGCTCGATCTCAACCGCCGCGTGCGGCACTCGATGTCGGAGGCGATGACCGGAGCCTCGTCGCGGCTGGAGGCCGAACGGGCCGGCTTCGCGGGGTTCTTCCGGTTCACCGCGGAGCACCCGGCGCTGTATCGGGTGGTGCGCGAGGCCGAATTCGTCTCACCCGAGGTGCTGCGCACCCACTACACCCGCATCGTCGAGGGCTACGAAGCGGGGCTGCGCGCGGCGCAGTCGGCCGGCGACGTCGACCGCGGCCTCGATCCGGAGACGACGGCGTGGGCGCTCATGGGCATGGGCGAGCTCATCGGCATGAGGTTCCTGCTGTGGGAGCGCGACGCCGAGGGCAAGCCGCCGGCGCAGCTCGACCCGGTGGTGTTCGCCGGTATGACGCGGTTCATCGACAACGCGCTCGCACCGCGGGCGGGGGAGGACGACTGATGGCAGAGCAGGACCTCGCAGGCAGGCGCGCGCTGATCACGGGCGGTGCCAGCGGCATCGGGCTCGCCTGTGCTCACGAGTTCGCGGCCCGCGGCGCGCACGTCACCATCGCCGACCTGAACGCGGATGCCGCGACGGATGCCGCCACCGCGGTCGGCGGCGAGTCCTGGGTCGTCGACCTCGCCGACACCCGCGCGCTCGACGAGCTCACGCTCGATGTCGACATCCTCGTGAACAACGCCGGCATCCAGCGGGTGTCGCCGATCACGGAGTTCGATCCCGAGGCATTCCGGCTGCTGGTGCGCCTCATGCTCGAGTCGCCGTTCCTGTTGATCCGCGCGGCGCTGCCGGCGATGTACGAGCGGGGGTGGGGAAGGGTCATCAACATCTCGAGCGCCCACGGTCTGCGCGCGAGCGCGTTCAAGTCCGCCTACGTGTCGGCGAAGCACGGCCTCGAGGGACTGTCGAAGGTGACGGCGCTCGAGGGTGCTCCGCACGGCGTGACGAGCAATTGCATCAACCCCGCCTATGTGCGGACGCCCCTGGTCGAGAAGCAGATCGCCGACCAGGCGAAGGTGCACGGCATTCCGAAGAGTGAGGTGGTCGAGAAGATCATGCTCACCGAGAGCGCCGTCAAACGCCTCGTCGAGGCGGACGAGGTGGCGTCGCTCGCCGGGTGGCTGGCGTCGGAGAAGGCCGGCATGGTCACCGGCGCCTCGTACACGATGGACGGCGGATGGACGGCCCGATGAGCGACGGCAACGCAGGGCACCGCTATCGCGAGATCGACGTCCCCGTCCAGGGCGGCATGCTGCGTGCCGGTGTGTGGGAGCCTGCGGATGCCCAGGGCGAGGTGCCCACCGCGCTGGTGGTGCACGGGGTCACCGCCTCGCACCTCGCGTGGCCTTTCGTCGTGGACCGCCTGCCTGGAGTGCGCGTCGTGGCGCCCGACCTGCGGGGCCGCGGGCGGAGCAACGGCATCGCGGGTCCGGCAGGGATGGCCGCGCACGCCGACGACCTCGCCGCGCTGCTCGATGCGCTCGGGATCGAGCGGACCCTCGTGGTGGGGCACTCGATGGGTGGCTTCGTCTCCGTAGTCTTCGCCCACCGGCACCCGGAGCGCGTGTCGCGTCTGCTGCTCGTCGACGGCGGGCTGCCGCTCGACGTTCCGGCGGGGCTCAGTACCGACCAGCTTGTCGCCGGCATCCTCGGACCGACCGCCGCGCGGCTGTCCATGAGGTTCGCGAACGCGGGGGAGTACCTCGACTTCTGGCGGCGGCATCCCGCCTTCGAAGGCGCGTGGACCCCCGAGCTGGAGCGGTATCTCGCCTACGACCTCGTCGAGGACGGCTCGGGGGCATTCCGGCCCGCGACGAGCTACGAGACCACCGCCGACGACACCCTCGACATGAATGGCGGTGCGGCGCTGCCCGATGCGTTGATCGGGCTGCAGCATCCTGCCCGCCTCCTCACGGTTCCCCGCGGACTGCAGAACGAGCCCCCCGGGCTGTACGCCCCCGCACACCTCGAGCGGCTGCTCGCCACCTACCCCGGCGTGCAGCACGAGCGGGTCGACGGCTTCAACCACTACACGATCGTGATGTCGCCGTCCGGCGCGGATGTCGTCGCCGCCGCCGCCCGCGAGGAGCTCGCTGCGGCGACCACGCCCACCAGGCCGTGAGTCGCTGCGGCGGA
>NZ_MWLP01000131.1:0-10005 GCF_010634885.1 Microbacterium sp. B35-04
CTCGCACCCCGGTCGTTGAGCGAGCGAGGAACGAGCGAGACGAAACGCGCCCGACGTCCGCGCGGACCCCGAGGCGTTTCGTCTCGCTTCGCTCGCTCAACGACCGGTTTCCTCTCGCTCAGCGGCCGGGAACCCGCTCCAGCACGTGGTCGGCGAGACCGTAGGCCACGGCATCCGTCGCGGTGAAGACGCGGTCCCGATCCGTGTCGGCGCGCAGCTTCGCGGCATCCTGCCCGGTGTGGCGCGCGAGGATCTCCTCCACCTCACCCCGCACCCGCACGAGTTCGTCGGCCTGGAGGATCAGGTCGGGGATCGCGCCCCGCCCCTGCCCGGCGGGCTGATGCAGCACGACGCGCGCGTGCGGCAGCACCGAGCGCTTGCCCGGCGCGCCGGCTGCCAGCATCACCGCACCCACGCCGATGGCCTGCCCGACGACCGTCGTCGCGACGTCGGGCCGCACGTGCTGCATCGTGTCGTAGACGGCCAGCATGGCGGCCGGGTCGCCGCCCTCGCAGTTGATGTAGAGCTGGATGTCGCGGTCCGGGCTGTCGGCGTCGAGGTGTAGCAACTGCGCGATCAGCGCGTTCGCGACGCCGGCGTCGATCCCGGTGCCGAGGTAGACGACGCGCTCGGTGAGCAGCTGCGAGTAGACGTCCATGATGCGATCGCCCCGCGGATGCTGCGCCACGACGTTCGGGATCGTGTACGAGGTCATGCCGCCACCTCCCTGGTCGCCGTGGCCTCTGCGCCGACGCCGAGACCCGCGGGCCGTCGCCGTCGCGGCACCACCTGCGCGAAGTCGTCGACGATCCCGTCGATGAAGCCGTAGTCGTGGGCCTCGGCCGCCGTGTACCACCGGTCGTGCAGAGAGTCCTCGAAGACGCGGTCGATGCTCTGCCCCGTGTCGTGAGCGATGAGGCCGAGCACGGTGTCGCGCATATGCCGTAGGTCGTCGGCCTGCACTTCCACCTCGACCGCCGACCCGCCGATGCCGGCGGATCCCTGATGCATGAGGATGCGCGCGTGCGGCAGTGCGCGGCGCTTGCCGCGGGCTCCCGCCGACAGCAGGAACTGCCCCGCGCTGCAGGCCAGCCCGAGCGCCAGGGTCGCGACGTCGTTGGGGATGAGGTTCATGACGTCGCGGATCGCGAGCATCGACGGCACCGAGCCGCCGGGCGAGTGGATCCAGAGGGCGATATCGGATGCCTCGTCCTCGGCTGCGAGCGCGAGCAGCTGCGTCGCGATCAGAGTGCCGTTGTCGTCGTCGAGCGGGCCGTCGAGCACGAGCACGCGCTGGTGGAACAGCTCGCGCCGTGCTTCAGCCCCGAACTGGGGGATCTTGCCTTCGTCTGCCATGCCCCCAGCCTGCGCGGATGCGGCGGGGGCGGCATCCGTTTCCGCTCCCGGCGGCTCTGCTCAGGGCGGAGCGCTTGCACCCCGATCTCGGGCCGGCTCCTAGCAGCGGTCCCGTTGCAGACGCCGCTCAGGCGAGCCGATGCATCAGCGTGCGCGCGGAGGGAAGCGCCGCGACCGCCGCGAAGCCGTGCCCGGCGAACATCGCGACGGTGCCGGTGGAGAACCCCGGTGGGAGTTCGCCGCCTCGCCTCGACGTGTCGATCGGGTACGCCTCGAACGCGGTCGCGCCGTGGCTCACGGCGTGCTCCAGGGCTGCCGACAGAAGTGCGGCACCGACTCCCCTGCGGCGTCGCGGAGGCGGCACGAGGATGCAGTAGATCGCCCACAAGCCCGGGTCGTCGGCCGCGTACAGGCTGTGAGCGCGCACGAGTCGGCTCGCCAGGACGTGCCGCACCCGCACGCGTGGCTCGACGCCGCACCAGCCCACCGCCGTGCCGCCCTCGAATGCGACGAGACCACGCGGCGGGTCCAGGGTGCGCACCTGCTCGCGCAGCAGATCGCGCCGGGACCCGCGCGTGGTGCGGCGCGCATCCGCGTTCTCGAGGATATGGAACTGGCACTGGCAGTTGCGCGACGAGGCATCGGCCCGCATGACGGTGTCGACGGCATCCCATCCCGCCTCCGTCGCAGCGACCACCCGCATCCCCATGGGCAGACCGTACTGCCGGCATCCGACACCGGCGAGCGTGTCGGAGCGCGGCTCAGCCTCTCGGGGTGCGGCGGGAGGGCTTCTCGACCGCGGCGCGGAGCGCGGCGATGAGCGCGGGACGCACGGTGTCGGGCGTGAACGCCGCGGCGGCGGCACGCGCCCGCGACGACAGCTCGGCACGGCGGGCGTCGTCCTGCAGCAGGCGGGTGATCGCGCCGGCGAACCCATCGACGTCGCCGGGTGCGACGAGCACGCCGGCGTCGCCGATCGCCTCGCGCGGGCCGTAACGGGCGTCGAACGACACGACAGGCAGCCCGCGCGCGAGCGCTTCGGCGATCGACAGCCCCTGCCCCTCGAACGCGGTCGACGTGACGAAGAGCGCCGCGCGGTCGAAGATCGCGTCGCGGTCGGCAGTAGCCCCGTGGAGGGTGACGGATGCCGCAAGCCCGAGGTCGGCGATGAGCGCTTGCAGCTCGTCCCGCAGCGGGCCCTCGCCATAGACGTCCAGCCGTGCGTCGGGGACGACGGCGACGACCCGCGCCCACGCGCGGATCGCGAGGTCGACGCGCTTCTGCGGCGCGAGCCGGTTGAGCATCACGACCTGGCGCGGATCGCGGGATGCCGCGTGCGGCGGCTCGGTGCCGAGCTCGATCGTGTTCGGCACGACGTGGAACGTGCCGGGGTCGCCGAACCGCGCCGCCACCTCGTCGCGCTGCGCCGCCGTCGGCCACAGCACGGCGTCGTAGCGGTCGACCGTCGAGAGCCAGCGCTGCCACATCCCCGTGGCGGGCGCGTCGGGGTCGTCGTACGGCGCCCGGAGGTGCGAATTGTGCACGGTGTGCACGAGACGCACGCGCGGGTCGTCCCAGTCGACCATGGCTTCGCCGATCTGCCGCGACTCGAAGATCACGACGAGCACCCGGTCGGGATCCCCGGCGGCGGCGCGCCGCTCGTCGGCGAGATGCGTCAGCCACGCGGCGTACAGGCTGCGGAACCCGCGCAGCACGCGGTCACCGCCCGGAGCGTGCACGATGATCGGCGCGTCGGAGAGGTGCCAGGTCGGGTCGTCGCGGAAGACGGGCAACGAGACGATGGGGCTGGCCCCGGCCGTGTCCTCCACCACGCGATACTCGATCCCGGTCGCCGCCTCGCCCGCCGGCTCGCCCGCCGCATCGCCCGCCGGCTCCCCCGCCGCGAAGAGCCACGACGGGTCGGCCACGATGTCGTCGAAGAGGTTGCGCGCCGAACCGGTGCTGTCCAGCCGGCCCGCGTCGACGAACGCCTGCCGCTGCGCGGCATGCACCTCCGGCGACGCCCCATCGACGCTCAGCTGCAGGGGATCGGGTGCGCCGGCGGATGCCAGCAGCCGCAACCGGGTCGGGACAGCGACCGCGAACCCGCCGTCCAGTCCCAGCGCCACGCGGCTGCCCACCAGCACGTAGTCAGCGTCGGGCAGGGTGTCGTCGGGGGCCGCAGTCACGCGTCCATCCTCCCGCAGGTCTCCGAGGCATCCGCACCCCGACAGCCCGGGGACGACAGCGGCGCCTCGGACCCGAAGGTCCGAGGCGCCGGCTGGATCACTCCCACTCGATGGTGCCCGGCGGCTTCGACGTGACATCGAGTACGACGCGGTTGACCTCGCGCACCTCGTTGGTGATGCGGTTCGAGATCTTCGACAGCACGTCGTAGGGCAGGCGCGTCCAGTCGGCGGTCATCGCGTCTTCGGACGACACCGGACGCAGCACGATCGGGTGGCCGTAGGTCCGTCCGTCGCCCTGCACGCCCACCGAGCGGACGTCGGCGAGCAGCACGACCGGGCACTGCCAGATCTCGCCGTCGAGGCCGGCCTTCGTCAGCTCTTCGCGCGCGATGGCGTCGGCATCGCGCAGAATCTCGAGGCGGTCAGCGGTGACCTCACCCACGATCCGGATGCCGAGGCCGGGGCCCGGAAACGGCTGGCGGGCGACGATCGCCTCCGGGAGGCCGAGCTCACGGCCGATGGCGCGCACCTCGTCCTTGAACAGCGTGCGCAGGGGCTCGACGAGCTCGAACTGCAGATCTTCGGGGAGGCCGCCGACGTTGTGGTGCGACTTGATGTTCGCGGTGCCGGTGCCGCCGCCGGACTCGACGACGTCGGGGTACAGCGTGCCCTGCACCAGGAAGCGGATGGGCTCGCCGTCGGCCGCGGCCTCGGCGACGAGCTCGCGCTCTGCGGCCTCGAACGAGCGGATGAACTCGCGGCCGATGATCTTGCGCTTCTGCTCGGGATCGCTGACGCCCTCCAGCGCGTTCAGGAACTGCTCGCGCGCGTCGATGGTGATGAGGCGCACACCCGTCGACGCGACGTAGTCGTTCTCGACCTGCTCGCGCTCGCCCTTCCGCAGCAGCCCGTGGTCGACGAAGATCGCGGTGAGCTGGTCGCCGACGGCCTCATGCACGAGCGCGGTCGAGACCGCGGAGTCGACGCCGCCCGAGAGTGCCGAGATCACGCGGCCGGATCCGACCTGCGCGCGGATGCGCTCGACCTGCTCGGCGATGACGTTGCCGCTGTTCCAGTCGGCGGCAAGGCCCGCCGCCTTGTGCAGGAAGTTCTCGATGACGTTCTGCCCGTAGTCGGAGTGCTTCACCTCGGGGTGCCACTGCACACCGTAGAAGCGGCGCTCGTCGCTGCCGAAGGCAGCGACCGGCGTCGCGCCGGTCGAGGCGAGGACCGCGAAGCCCTCCGGCGCCTTGGCCACCTGGTCGCCGTGGCTCATCCACACGTTCTGCTCCACCGGCTGACCGCCCAGCAGCACGCCGCCGTCACCCGTGACCGCGGCATCCGTCGCTCCGTACTCGCGGAGTCCCGTGTGCGCCACCTCGCCCCCGAGCGCCTGCGCCATCACCTGGAAGCCGTAGCAGATGCCGAGCGTCGGCACGCCGAGATCGAAGACGTCGGTGTCGAGCGCCGGGGCGCCCTCTTCGTAGACCGACGATGGACCGCCCGACAGGATGATGCCGACCGGGTTCTTCGCCGCGATGTCGGCGGCGCTCGCGGTGTGGGGCACGATCTCGCTGTAGACGCCCGCCTCGCGCACCCGTCGCGCGATGAGCTGCGCGTACTGGGCGCCGAAGTCGACGACGAGAACGGGGCGCTGGGAGGTCTCGGTCCCTGTTTCTGAAAAGCTCTGGGTCAACGCTTGTTCTCCGTCGGCATGGCGGGGGCGGGGGTCGGAAGTGAATCAGCAGCGGGCGAATGCTCGGAGCGCGAGTGCAATTCAGCGGCCTCGCGCTCGGTGAGGTAGGTCTTCACGTCGCGCGCGACGCGCGCCTCCATGAAGAACGACAGGAGCGGCACGATGCCACCCGCGGCGAGCATGGCCAGGCGCAGGAGGTTCCAGCGCATCAGGCTCCACACGCGGAAGCAGGAGATCAGGTAGACCACGTAGAACCAGCCGTGGGCGACGAGGATGCCGAGCGACAGGTTGAACCCGTCACCCGTGGACTCGAGGCCGGAGGCCGTCTCGACGACGGGCGCGAACCAGAGGAATCCGCCGGAGCCGCCCAGGAACAGCTCGTAGCCGAGCGCGTACTTGGCGATCATCTCGGCCACCAGCAGGAGCAGCATCGTGCCCGTGATGATGGAGCAGATCTGGTAGAACCTCAGGGCTCCGCGGATCGCCGGAAAGGAAGCGAGCTTCGGGGCGCGGGGCATGGCCCCCAGTCTACCCGCGGGACGGTGCTCGGATTCCGGGCTCCGGGCTGCACGCCGCCCTCCGTCGCGTCCCGGCGGACGGCCTCAGGATGCCGAAGGGTGCGGTTCGCCCTCCGACTCACGCCGGTCGTCCTCGAAGTCCTCGGTCTCCTTCTCCCAGGCATCCTTCGCGAGGCGGTACCAGAGGTAGAACGCGAAGCCCGCGAAGACAGCCCATTCGAGTGCGTAGAAGATGTTGAGCCAGTTGACACCCGATCCGTCCGCGGGCGCCGGCGACGAGATGGCATCGAGGCCGGCGAAGGCGTCTTCCGACGCCAGGTACGGGCGGTAGACGAAGAGCCCCTCGACGTCGTGCCACTGGCCGAGCAGGGCCGCCGGCGACATGCGCGTCAGGGTCTGCGGGTCGCTGCCGCGCGGCGGCAGCACGGGACCCTCGTCCGAGATGAGGCGGCCCGTCACCTCGACGGCGTCGGCTGAGGAGGAAGACACGGATGCCGCCTCCTCGAGTTCGTCGATCGCTGCACGGGCGTCGTCCTCGGTAGCGGCCCACCCGAGGGCGACGGCGAGGGAGGTCGGCCCGGATGTCTCAGTGCGGTCGGGGTCGAGGCGCAGCTGCCCGGTCACCCAGAAGCCCTCGACGCCGTCGTTGTACCGCGACTGCACGACGACGAAGTCGCCGGGCACCCAGCGGCCGGCCGTCTCCACCCGCTGGCCGACGAGAGGCTCGGGAAGGTACTCACCGGGCGCCGCGACGTCGGCGAGATCCTGGACCTCCTCCGTCGCACCGGGTGGCACCGGATTCGTCACCACCGCACGACCCAGCTGCCACTGCCCGAGCCAGGCGAACACACCCGCCACCACGAGGCAGAGCAGCAGCATCCCGATCCAGCGGGGTCGCAGCATCACCTCGCGGAGCGTGGGCGGGAATGCTTCGACAGGCACGTCTGCTTCCGGTCGTTGAGCGGAGGGTGCTCCAGCGCCCGCAGACGAAACGCGCCCGTCCGTCGGATGCCGCGGCACGGAGTCGTCGGTGCCACCGAGGCGTTTCGTCTCGCTCGTTCCTCGCTCGCTCAACGACCGCGGGTCGTCGTCGGGGTCACTCATCCCGCGGCGTACGGCGCGACGACGACCTCGACCCGCTGGAACTCCTTGAGGTCGGAGTATCCGGTCGTGGCCATCGACTTGCGCAGCGCCCCCATGAGGTTCGCGGTGCCGTCGGCGACCGGCGCCGGGCCGTAGAGGATCTCTTCGAGCGAGGCGACCTGGTCGACCTTCACGCGGCGGCCGCGGGGCAGCCGCGAGTGGTGCGCCTCGGGACCCCAGTGGAAGCCCTGGCCCGGGGCATCCGTCGCACGCGCCAGCGCCACTCCGAGCATGACGGCGTCGGCGCCCATCGCGATCGCCTTGACGATGTCGCCCGACGTGCCCACGCCGCCGTCGGCGATGACGTGCACGTACCGTCCGCCCGACTCGTCGAGGTAGTCGCGGCGCGCCCCGGCGACGTCGGCGACGGCGGTCGCCATCGGGGCGTGCAGGCCGAGGGTGACGCGGGTGGTGGATGCCGCGCCCCCGCCGAATCCGACGAGCACGCCTGCGGCACCGGTGCGCATGAGGTGCAGCGCCGCCGTGTACGTCGACGCGCCGCCGACGATCACCGGCACGTCGAGGTCGTAGATGAACTTCTTGAGGTTGAGAGGCTGGTCGACGCTCGACACGTGCTCGGCCGACACCGTCGTGCCGCGGATCACGAACAGGTCGACACCGGCGGCGACGACGGTCTCGTACAGCTCCTGCGTGCGCTGCGGGGTGAGCGCGCCCGCGACGGTGACGCCGGCGGCACGGATCTCGGCGAGGCGGTCGCGCACGAGCTCAGGCTTGATGGGCTCGGCGTAGAGCTCCTGCATGCGGCGGGTCGCGGCGGCCTTGTCGAGGCCGGCGATCTCGGCGAGGAGCGGCTCCGGGTCGTCGTAGCGCGTCCACAGGCCCTCGAGGTCGAGCACGCCGAGGCCGCCGAGCTGGCCGAGCATGATCGCGGTGCGCGGGCTCACGACGGAGTCCATGGGGGCGCCGAGCACCGGGATGTCGAAGCTGAACGCGTCGATCGTCCACGTCGTCGAGACGTCCTCAGGGTTGCGCGTGCGCCGCGACGGCACCACCGCGATGTCGTCGAACGTGTAGGCGCGACGCGCGCGCTTGGCCCGGCCGAGCTCGATGTCCATGCTCACCCGACCAGCCTACCGGGCGGTCTTCCCGCCGCCCGGCGCACCGGTCCCGGCCCGCCATGATCGCAGCTCCCCGCGCATCCGGTCGGCCCGAAGCGTTTCGTCTCGGTCGCTGGCGCTCCCTCGCTCAACGACCGAACTCAGACTCCCGGTCGTTGAGCGAGCGAGGAACGAGCGAGACGAAACGCGCCTGACGAGACGGATGCCGCGGGCCACGGCATCCATATCCCTCAGCGCGCCCGCGCGACGCGCGTCTCGTCCCAGACCGGTTCGTCCGACTCGAAGACCCGCCCGTCGGAGCCGAACACCAAAAAGCGGTCGAAGGACTTCGCGAGCCACCGGTCGTGCGTGACGGCGAGGACGGTGCCCTCGAAGCGGGCGAGGGCGTCCTGCAGCGCCTCGGCCGAGACGAGGTCGAGGTTGTCGGTCGGCTCATCGAGCAGCAGCAGGGTCGCGCCCGAGAGCTCGAGCAACAGGATCTGGAACCGCGCCTGCTGGCCGCCCGACAGGCTGTCGAACGTCTGCTCCGCCTGGGCCACGAGGCCGTAGCGATCGAGCGCGCTGCTGGCGGCCTCACGCGGCAGGCCGCTGCGCGCGTCCTCGCCGCGGTGCAGGATGTCGAGCAGCGTCTTGCCGTCGAATTCGGGATGGCGGTGGGTCTGCGCGAACCACCCCGGCACGACGCGCGCGCCGAGGATCGCCCGCCCGGTGTGCGCGACGGCATCCAGCGCCGCGCCGGTCGTCGTGAGGTGTCCGAGCCGGCCGTCCGGGTCGGTGCCGCCACGCGCGAGCAGCCGGAGGAAGTGCGACTTGCCCGAGCCGTTGGAACCCAGCACCGCGACCCGGTCGCCGAACCACACCTCGAGGTCGAACGGCTTCATCAGCCCGGTGAGCTCCAGCTGCTCGGCGACGACCGCCCGCCGCCCGGTACGCGCACCGCGGAGGCGCACGTCGAGGTCCTGCTCCCGCGGGCGCTCCTGCGGCGGGCCGGCCTCCTCGAACTTGCGCAGGCGCGTCTGGGCGGCCCGGTAGCGCGAGGTGAACGTGTCGTTCGCCGTGGCCTTCACCTTGAGGGCGGCGACCAGCTCCTTGAGCTTCACGTGCTGCTCGTCCCACCGCCGCCGCAGTTCGTCGAGGCGCGCCATCCGGTCGTCCCGTGCCCGGTGATAGCTTCCGAACCCGCCACCGTGCACCCACGCGGTGCTGCCCGCGCCGCCGACCTCGAGCGTCACGATGCGGTCGGCGGCGCGGGCCAGCAGCTCGCGGTCGTGCGACACCAGCAGCACGGTCTTCGGCGTCTCGCGCAGGCGCTCCTCGAGCCACCGCTTGCCGGGGACGTCGAGGTAGTTGTCGGGCTCGTCGAGGAGCAGCACCTGGTCGGGCCCGCGCAGCAGGGCTTCGAGCGCGAGCCGCTTCTGCTCGCCGCCTGACAGCGTCGTGAGCTCGCGGAACCGGGCGCGCGAGAACGGGATGCCGAGAGCCGCCGTCGTGCACGTGTCCCAGACGGTCTCGTACTCGTAGCCGCCCGCCTCGGCGTAGTCCGCCAGGGCTCCGGCGTACCGCATCTGCGTGTCGAGGTCGTCGCGTTCGATGATGGCCGCCTCGGCGTCTTCGAGTTCACGAGCGGCGCGACGCACGCGGTCTGGTGCGACAGCGATGAGGAGGTCGTGGACGGTCTGCCCGGCACCGCCGTGGCCGACGAACTGGTCCATCACGCCCAGCCCGCCGTCGATCGCGACGACGCCCGAGAGCGCCGGGACCTCGTCGCGGATGATCCGCAGCAGCGTCGTCTTGCCGGCGCCGTTCTGCCCGATGAGCGCGGTCGTCGACCCCTCGCCGACGCGGAACGAGACCTCGTCCAGCAGCGGCCGCCCATCCGGCAGCGCATACGAGACGGCGGCGATGTCGATGTACCCCACGGTGTATCCCTGTCTGCTCCGGTTGCGGCATCCGTCGCCGACGGGGAGCCGACCAGACTATCTCAGACCGGACACTCTCGCCGTCGCGCCGCGTTTCGTCTCGCT
>NZ_MWLP01000132.1:0-13425 GCF_010634885.1 Microbacterium sp. B35-04
TCGCCGGCTGCGCCGGCGGTGGCACCGGTGGCGAAGAACCCAGCGAGAGCGCCGCACCCGGCGAGGAATTGAGCCTCAAGATCGGTACCGCTCTGCCGCAGACCGGCAACCTGGCGTTCCTCGGCCCGCCCGAGGAGGCAGGCGTCGCCTATGCGCAGTCGGTCATCGAGGAGTACGCCGAGACCACCGGGCTCAGCGTCGAGGTGGTCTGGGGCGACTCCGGCAACCTCGACAACAAGGCATACGAGACCGAGATTCCTCGCATCCTCGCTGAGGACCCGTCGGCCATCATCGGCGCCGCGTCGTCGGGTGTGTCGCTGCAGTTCATCGATCAGGTCATCGGCGAGGGTGTCATCCTCTTCTCCCCGGCCAACACCTCCGACCAGTTCACGACGTACGAGGACAACGGACTGTACTTCCGCACCGCACCGTCCGACGTGCTGCAGGGCGAGGTGCACGGAAACTTCGTCGCCGAAGAGGGACACCAGACCCTCGGCATGATCGTGCTGAACGACGCGTACGGCAACGGTCTGGCCGGCTACATCACGGAGTCGTTCGAGGCCGCCGGCGGCGAGGTCGTCGCAGCTCCGACCTACAACGACGGCGACACGTCGTTCGACGCCCAGATCTCCGAGGTGCTGGCCGCCGACCCCGACGCGATCACGGTCGTCAGCTTCGACGAGGCGAAGACCATCCTGCCGGCCCTGATGGACCGCGGCTTCGACCCGAACAACCTGTACCTCGTCGACGGCAACATGGCGTCGTACAAGGACGACTTCCCGGCGGGCCTGCTCGAGGGCGCGAAGGGCACCTACCCCGGCCCGACGCCGGCGCAGGTGCAGGAGTTCATCGATGGGCTCGACGCCTTCGTGGAGGAGTCGGGCGACGAGCCGCTGAAGGACTACACCTACGCGCCCGAGTCGTTCGACGCGCTCATCCTGCTCGGACTCGCTTCGCTCGCCGCGCAGTCGACCGACCCGGCCGACATCGCGGACAAGCTCATCGAGGTCTCCGGAGGATCGGGTGACGGACAGAAGTGCGAGTCGTTCGAAGAATGCGCCGACATCATCCTCGCGGGCGACGTCGCGGACTACGACGGCGTCTCCAGCCCGGTGACGTTCAACGAGGTCGGTGACCCGACCGAGGGCTTCATCAACATCTACCAGTACGGTGCGGACAACACGTACACGCCGTTCGAGGGCTGAGAACCCCTCACACGGAACGCCCCCGGGTCCTCGGACCCGGGGGCGTTCCCGTTTTCCCGGCAGGGGAGTGGGGCGTCCGCCTCACACCTTCCGCACTCGGACGGGGTGCCGGGCATGTGCAGGGCCGCGCATAGGCGGACGGCGGGGATGGATGCCGGATGCCAGGCGCCAGCTGCCAGGAGCCGAGATCAGATGCCGGACCCGAGACGCCGGACCGAGACAGGCGAAGCCGTACGACGCAAAGAAGAGGGGGACGGATGCCGCGGCATCCGTCCCCCTCGTCGCGTGTCGTGCGCGCTACGTGCCGAGCGTCCCGAGGTAGAGCTCGGTGACCTTGGGGTCGTTGAGCAGTTCGCGACCGGTGCCGGTGTACGCGTCCCGGCCCTGGTCGAGCACGTAACCGCGGTCGCAGATCTGCAGGCAGCGGCGGGCGTTCTGCTCGACCATGATGCAGGTCACCCCGGCCTTGTTGATCTCGGAGACCCGGATGAACGCTTCGTCCTGGCGGACCGGTGACAGGCCGGCGGACGGCTCATCGAGCAGCAGCACCTTCGGATTCATCATCAGCGCGCGGCTCATCGCCACCATCTGACGCTCACCGCCGGAGAGCGACCCTGCGCGCTGCTTCAGGCGCGTGCCCAGCTCGGAGAAGATGCCCGTGACGAACTCCAGACGCTCTTTGTAGACGCCCGGGCGCTGGTAGAGACCCATCTGCAGGTTCTCGGCGATCGTGAGGCTGGGGAACACGTTGTTGTTCTGCGGGATGAAGCCCACGCCACGGGCGACCAGCTTGTTGGCCCGGAGCCCGGTGATGTCGTCCCCCTCGAGGGTGATCGTGCCCTTGCGCACGTTCACCTGGCCGAAGATCGCCTTCAGCAGCGTCGACTTTCCGGCGCCGTTGGGGCCGATGATTCCGATGAGCTCACCCTCTTGGGCGACGAGACTGCAGCCGTTGAGGATGTTCACGCCCGGCAGATAGCCGGCGTGAACCTCGTCGACGACGACGACGGGCGTTCCCGTCGCGGTTGGAGCGGTCACTTGCCGTCCTCCTTCTCTTCCTCGGCCACGCCCTGATCGACCAGCAGATCGGCACTGGTCGTCGCGGACGCCTGGGCATCGGTCGTCGGGTCGGCCTGGACCACGTCGATGCGACCGGTCACCACGCCAAGATCGAGCTCCTGATGGGCGCCCAGGTAGGCGTCGATGACGGCGGGATTGTTCATCACCGTCGTCGGGTCGCCCTCGGCCACGATCTTGCCTTCGGCCATGACGACGACCCAGTCGGCGATGTGGCGCACCATGTGCATGTCGTGCTCGACGAAGAGCACGGTCATCCCCTCCTGCTTGAGGTTGATGATGTGGTCGAGGAGCGACTGCGTCAGCGCGGGGTTCACTCCGGCCATCGGCTCGTCGAGCATGACCAGCGTCGGCTCGGTCATGAGGGATCGGGCCATCTCGAGCAGCTTGCGCTGACCGCCCGACAGGCTCGCGGCGAAGTCGTCGGCCTTGGCGTCGAGCTTGAATCTCTCGAGCAGTACCATGGCGCGGTCTTCGAGCTCGGCATCCTGCGATCGCCAGAGCGCTGGGATCATGCCCGCCCAGAACTTCTCGCCGCGCTGGTTCTTGGCGCCCAGCTTCATGTTCTCCATGACGGTGAGCAGGCCGAGCGCCTTCGTGAGCTGGAACGTGCGGACCAGACCCAGGCGCGAGACCTTGTACGCGGGAACACCCGACAGCGACTTGCCGTCGAACGTCCACGTGCCGTGGTCGGGCTTGTCGAACCCGGTCAGCAGGTTGAAGAGGGTCGTCTTGCCGGCGCCGTTGGGGCCGATGAGGGCGGTGATCGCTCCTCGCGGGATCTCGAGGTGCTCGACGTCGACGGCGGTCACGCCGCCGAAGGCGCGGTGCACGCCGTCGGCGATGATGATCGGGTCCACTTTGGCGACGCCGGGACCGGCTTCGCCGACGTGAAGACCGGTGGTCTTGGGGCGGGCGACCGGCGCGGTGCCGGTCGCCGGAGCGCTTTCATTTGACAAAGGTCAGCTCCTTCTTGTTGCCGAGGAGTCCCTGCGGCATGAAGATCACGAGCAGCATCAGCGCGACTCCGACGAGGATGAAGCGCAGCGACCCTGCCTGGATCTGGTTCAGGCCGAGCAGCCACCCGGCTTGGGCCATCGCCGGGAGCACGTTGGACAGGAAGGTCTGCAGCCCCCAGAAGATGACCGATCCGAGGATCGGCCCGAATACGGTGGCCGCGCCTCCCAGCAGAAGGGCGGTCCAGACGAAGAACGTCAGCGACGTGACGTACACGCCCGGGCTCACGGCCGACGGCAGTGCGTAGACGACGCCGCCGGCGGCGGCGAGCATGCCACCGAGCACGAGCGCCTGCATCTTGTAGGCGAACACGTTCTTGCCCAGCGATCGGACAGCGTCCTCGTCTTCGCGGATGCCCTTGAGCGCACGTCCCCACGGGCTGCGCGTGATCATCCACACGACGAGCGCCGCGATGGCCAGCGTGATCAGCCCCATGATGCGCACCCACCACTGGGTCTCGTTGTAGACCCACGGGCCGAAGCCGTATTCGCCGGCGGGGATGGGGTTCGAGGCACGGAAGCTGGCATGGTAGCCGCTCAGGCCGTCGGCGGATCCCGTGATGTCGTCGAACGCCGTCGTAAGGAACAGCAGCCGCACCACTTCTGCCGCGGCGATGGTCACGATGGCGAGGTAGTCGCCCCGCAGACGCAGGGTCGGGATGCCGAGGATCAGCGCGAAGATCGCCGCACCGCCGAGTCCGACCAGAGCGCCGCCCCACCAGGGGAAGTCGAACGAGAGGATGGAGATCGCGTAGCCGTAGGCGCCGATGGCCATGAAGCCTGCGATGCCCATGTTGATCAGGCCGGCGTAGCCGAAGTGCACGGCGAGGCCGAGTGCGGCCAGCGCGTAGCCGATGGTCGCCGGGCTGAGGATCGATGAGGCCGTGTTGGAGAGAATCTGAAGCAAGTCCATGAGTGTGTCCCTATCCGATTCGCTCGCGTCGACCGAGAATGCCCTGTGGTCGGAACAGCAGGATGACGATCAGGATGAACAGTGCGCTGGCGTACTTGAGGTCGGCGGGGATCCAGAGGCTGGAGACCTCCACCAGGATTCCCACGATCAGTGCACCGACCAAGGCGCCGTATGCCGTGCCCAGGCCGCCGAGCACGACCGCGGCGAACATGAGCAGCAGGATCTGCGCGCCCATGTCCCACTTGATGCCCGGGCGGTAGTACGCGTACAGGATGCCCGCGAGTCCGGCGAGCGTGCCCGCAACCACCCACACGACGCGCACCACGGCGTCGACGTCGATGCCCGAGGCTTCCGCCAGCGACGCGTTGTCGGAGATCGCACGCGTCGCCTTGCCGATGCGGGACCGCGTCAGCCAGAGCGCGAAGGCCACGATGACGAGGATCGAGATCGCGAGCGACACCATGTCGACGACACTCATCTGAACGGCGCCGAAGAGCGGGATCTGCGCCTCGGCAGACCCGGGAAGCTGCAGTGTGCCACCACCGATGAACAGCTGGAAGACGTAGCGCAGCGCGAGCGAGAGCCCGATGCTGACGATCATCAGCTGGACCACGCCGACGCGTCGCCTTCGCAGAGGTCGCCAGAGGATCATGTCCAGGACGAGGCCGAGGGCGGCACTGAGGATGACGGCCACCGGGTAGCCCAACCACAGCGGGAGGGCCAGAGTCGCGGGCCCGACGAGCAGGAACGCCGCGATCGCGCCGAATGTCACCATCTCGCCGTGCGCGAAGTTCGAGATGCCCGTCGTGCCGTACACGAGCGTGAGCCCGATGGCGGCGAGGGCGAGCATCAGACCGAAGCTGAGCCCCTGCACCACGCGCTGCACGAACTGGTCGAAGAAGCTCGTGACGTTGCGCTCGCCTTCGCCGATGAAGAAGTTGACGGTCGCTCGACCGCCCTGCCCCATGTCGACTTCCTTGACGTTCGGGCTGTCGTCCTCGGGGTCCACCACGACGATGCCCTCGGGAAGGGTCTCCTCGTCGAGCGTGACGACATACGTCTCGCCGCGCTCGGGGACGCCGACCCGCCATTGACCGTTCTCGTCGGTCTCGACCTCCTGCTCACCGCCGGGGCCGTCGACCGTGAGCGCCACTCCTTCGAGCGGCTCACCGTCCAGTTGGACATTGCCGCTGATCCGGTACGGATCGTCTTCATCGGCGTGCGCGGGGATCGCACCAGCGAACATCCCCAGCGCGACGAGCAGCAGTCCGAAGAGTGCGGCTGTGACGCGCGCTCCTGCAACACGTCTCGTGGTCACAGTCGTAGGACCCACAGAACCTCCAGTTCGCCACCACGCGGACACCGAAGCTCGGGTCGCATCGGCTGTGATGTTCGACGGTACGAGCGTAATGTGTCGCGCTTGTTTCGCCTACGCCACCATGTGGATAAGTGATCCGATCGAAACCGGGCATCGTGCCCTCGCCGCATGCTCGGTTCGCGCCCCCGCGGCGTGCTCGGCTCGCGCCCCGCCCGTCCCCGGGTCGCGCCCCCGCGGCAACGCGTGTGCGCGCTCGCGCACGCGCTCGCGCGTGCCGTCTACCGCGGGAACAAACGGCCCCATCCGACGCTTAGAATCGAGTACGGAGCGTCACGAACGCACCGGCCGTCGTCGTCCACACCGAAACAACGCGCCGCGCGCGAGGAGACCCCCATGGAGCACAACGACCCTTTCGGCTTCGTCGGACTGACCTACGACGACATCCTGCTGCTGCCGGGACACACCGACGTCATCCCCAGTGAGGCCGACACGTCGTCGCGGGTCACTCGCCGCATCACCGTGGCCACGCCCCTCCTCAGCGCCGCGATGGACACCGTCACGGAGGCGCGCCTCGCCATCGCGATCGCACGCGAGGGTGGCCTGGGCATCATCCACCGCAACCTCTCCATCGAGGAGCAGGCGTCGATGGTGGATCGCGTCAAGCGCAGCGAGTCGGGCATGATCACCGATCCGATCACCACCACACCCGACGCCACCATCGACGAAGTGGACGCGCTGTGCTCGCAGTACCGCATCTCCGGCCTCCCGGTCGTCGATGAGGAGAACCGCCTCGTGGGCATCGTGACGAACCGCGACATGCGCTTCGTCTCGGGCTTCGAGCGCCAGACCACGAAGGTGCGCGACATCATGACGAGCGAAGGCCTCGTCACCGGCAAGGTCGGCATCAGCGCCGGTGAGGTCATCGCCCTCTTCGCCCACCACCGCGTGGAGAAGCTTCCCCTCCTCGAGGACGACGGCACGCTCGCCGGCCTCATCACCATCAAAGACTTCGACAAGAGCGAGAAGTACCCGCTGGCGACCAAGGACGAGCAGGGCCGCCTGCGCGTCGGCGCCGCCATCGGCTTCTTCGGCGACGCCTGGCAGCGCGCCGAGGCCCTGCGCGACGCCGGCGTCGACGTGATCGTCGTCGACACCGCGAACGGCCAGTCCGCCGGTGTCATCGACATGGTCCGCCGCATCAAGGCCGACGAGTCGTTCGCCGCGATCGACGTGATCGGCGGCAACGTCGCGACGCGCGAGGGCGCGCAGGCGCTCATCGATGCGGGTGTGGACGCGGTCAAGGTCGGCGTCGGACCCGGCTCCATCTGCACCACGCGCATCGTCGCGGGCGTCGGTGTGCCCCAGGTCACCGCGATCTACGAGGCCTCGCTCGCGGCCCGTGAGGCCGGCATCCCGATCATCGCCGATGGCGGCCTGCAGTACTCGGGTGACATCGCCAAGGCACTGGTCGCCGGCGCCGACACCGTGATGCTCGGCTCACTCCTCGCCGGAACGGACGAGTCGCCGGGCGAGATCGTCTTCCAGGGCGGCAAGCAGTTCAAGCTCTACCGCGGGATGGGCTCGCTCGGCGCCCTCCAGACGCGCGGCAAGAAGACGTCGTACTCGAAGGACCGCTACTTCCAGGCGGATGTCCCGACCGACGACAAGCTCATCCCGGAGGGCATCGAAGGTCAGGTCGCCTACCGCGGGCCCGTCTCGGCGGTCGCCTACCAGCTCGTCGGCGGCCTGCGCCAGTCGATGTTCTACGTCGGAGCCCGCACGGTCGAAGAGCTCAAGTCCAAGGGCAAGTTCGTGCGCATCACGCCCGCAGGCCTCAAGGAATCGCACCCGCACGACGTCCAGATCGTCGTCGAGGCCCCCAACTACAAGCGCTGACCTCCGTTCTGACGCGGATGCCGCGGCATCCGCTCTCCGTCGTTTCGCGGCCCTGCGGGCGCGGGCCGGTCTCACAGACTTCGCATTTTCGCGCGAAGCTCGCAGAAATCACGCCGATCCCGCCGAGATCGGCGCTGTTCTGCGAAGTCTGTGAGCCCGGCCCGGTTCCTCCCCAATCGGACGTCGCCCGGACTTCTCCATAATCCGGTCCCCGCGGCGACTCGCGCGATCGAGAAGCCCGCATGCTGGCCGCATGGCGGTAGTGAAGAAGACCGGCGAACAGCTGCTCGAATGGCTTGTCGGGAAGGGCGGGATCGTCCAGCGGGATGACGCGCTTCGCGCCGGCTTCCCGCTCGCCGTCATCCGCGCCTTCGTGCGGAACAGGGACGGCGTGCTCGTCCGACGCGCGTGGCTCGCGCACGCCTGCGCACGCGAGGAGCTCCGCACGGCCGCCTTCGCCGGTGGCCGCGTCACCTGCACCTCTCTCGCGAGAATGCGCGGGTGGTGGATGCCGGAGGCCGTGGGGTCGGAGCTGCACCTGCACCTGTTGCCCGGGTCGGGTCCGACGCGCCTCCCGGACGCATGGGACGGCGTGACGCACTGGACGAAGCCGCTCGCGCCCGTGGCGCGCTCTCTCGAGGGGACGGTGGAGGACGCGCTGCTCCATATCGCAGCGTGTCTCGACCGCGACACGGCTCTGGTGCTCTGGGAATCGGCCGCTCGCGTCGAGCGCATCGCGGCTGAGGCGCTGCGTGCGATCGTGTGGCCTTCCCGGGCCGCACGCGAACTCGCCGAGGCGGTGACCGGGCTGTCCGACTCCGGCCTCGAGACGCTCGTGGTGACGCCGCTGCGACGCTGGGGACTGGGGGTCCGGCAGCAGATCGTGCTCGCCGGGCGGCCCGTCGACGTGCTCGTCGGCGACCGGCTCGTCGTGCAGATCGACGGGTACGAGTTCCACTCGTCGAGCGCGCAGCGCACCAAAGACCTCGCCCACGACGCCGAACTGCGGCTCCGCGGGTACACCGTGCTCAGGTTCAGCTACGCGCAGGTGGTCCATGACTGGGCCCTCGTGGAACGCACGATCCGCCGCGCCGTCGCTGCGCGGCTGCACCTGGCGGGCTGAGATGCCGGGCGCGGCGGTGAGCTCGGCTCACCGATGTCGCAGATATGCGCGGTGCTCGCAGTAACCGTCCGAAATCCTGCGTGGTTCGCGCGATTCTGCGAAGTCTGTGAACTCGCAGGCACAAGGCCTGGGCGGGTCAGGGCAGCCGGAAGGCCCGGGCGGCCCGTGCCGTGTCGTCCGTCGCGAGATCGGCGAGCACCGAGCCGACGGCCGGGGTGAACTTGAAACCGTGGCCGGAGAACCCGGCGCCCACCACGACGCGGCCACGGCGGTCGAGGACGAAGTCCTCGCTGTCGGTCGAGGTGTAGGTACAACTGATCGGCGACGCGGTGTCGGGGTCGAGCCCCGGCATCCACTCTTCGACGTAGTCGCGCAGGCGCGCGGCGAGCTCGGGCACCGGCCGCAGTGTCCGCGCGTCGGGGTCGACGACCGGCCCCACGAGGTGGAACCCCACCTTGACGCCCTCACCGGGCGTCGGCATGCCGTAGACGTTGCCCGGATAGGGCGGCCGCGGCAGCAGGTGGTTGAACGAGGGCCAGTGGTGCGCAGAGTCGCGCGGCGCGAAGTGCGCAGGGCTCTCCTCGGTGACGGTGAGCCGGGGGAGTGGGAACCGTGGCAGCACCTTCGAGGTCCACGCGCCCGCGGTCACGACGACCACGTCGGCGGTGATCTCGTAGCGGGTGTCGCCGGCGATCACCGACGCCGACACGTGGTCGGCGTGCTCCTCCAGCCCGACGACCGCGTGACCGAACCTGACGTCGGCGCCCCGGGCGCGAGCACCCCGTTCGAGCGCCTCGAGGGCGGCGGCGGCTCTCACCACTCCGGCGTCGGGCGTGAACAGCACATCGCCGGCGAACCGCATGCCGCTCCAGCGGCGGGCAGCCTCGACGTTATCGAGCACGGCCGCGCGCTCGCCGCGGGCGGTCAGCGCCGCGTACGTCCCGGCGACGCGGACGTCGTCGCCGTGCGTCACGAGACCGTGCAGCCGCAGCAGCGGCTCACCCGTGGCGTGCGCGAGGGCGTCCCACTCCGCACGGGCCAGCCCGAGGAGGTCGAGGTAATGCCCGGCGGCGTAGGCGTTGTTGAAGTTGCGGGTCGCGCCGTGCGAGGCGCCGAGCGCGTGGCCCCGTTCGAACCGCTCGAGCGTCAGCACGCGATGTCCCCGCCGTGCGAGCTGCCACGTTGTCGCGAGGCCCATTGCCCCGCCGCCGACGACGAGAAACGGAACATGCTCGGTCATGGGTCCTCCCCGGGTCTGGAGTGCCGGACGGCTGGTGCACACGCGGGCCCGTCGCAGGCGTGGCCCGTCGCAGGCGCGGGCTGCCGCATCCGTCTCCCATCCTTGCGCAGCCCACGCGAGCCCCCCGGGCGGGGAGTCGGAGTATGACGGCCGGCGATCCCCGCCTGTGCGGCCGTGTGTCGCTACCCTGGCGCCATGATCAGGCAGCGGCAGCACCCTGCGGCGACACAGCGCACGACGCGCCTCGAGGCCTTCACCGACGGCGTGTTCGCGATCGCGGCGACGCTCCTGGTGCTCGACCTGACGACGCACACGCTCGGCAAGGTCGACTCCGACGACGACATGTGGTCGGCGCTGGGCGGCATGTCCGAGCTGTTCGTCAACTTCGTGCTCAGCTTCGCGCTGCTGTGCATCCTGTGGATGGTGCACGTGCAGCAGTTCGAGCACATCGCCCGCGTGGATTCCGTGATGCTGTGGCTCAACAACGCGCGGCTGCTCTTCATCGTGCTGGTGCCGTTCGCGACCGGGCTGATGACGGAGTACGAGCAGTACTATGCGGGCCGGCTCGCGATGCCGGTCACGTTCTTCCTCGCCATCCTGGTCAGCTGGGTGCAGTGGCAGTGGGCGGTCCGCCATCGCGAGACCATGCTGCCCGACATGAGCGCCGCGGATGCCGCCGCCTACGGTCGCGGCTCGCTCAGCGCTCTGCTGATCAGCGGCGCCGTGGTCATCCTGTCGCCGTGGATCGGGTCGATCGCGTTCCTGCTGTTCCTGTTCGACGGCCTGTTCACCCGCGTGCTGCGCGGCAAGGGCGACTGATCGCGGGCGCTCTCGCACGTCGACATCACGTGCTCCCATCGAGCGTCCGCGCCGCGAACGCGCGGCGCGTGTGCTTTCGGCGAGAGCACGTGATGTCAACGTGCGGAGGGGTCAACGTGACGCGGCCGGCTCCAGCGCTTCTGCGTCGGTCTCGGCGCCACGAGGGACGTCGGTGCCGGCGGAAGCGGCATCCGTCGCCTTGCCGGACGGGAGCCACAGCGCCACGACGGTCGCGGCGAGGAGCACCGCGGCACCCGTGAACACTGCCGGACGTGCCGCGTCGACGTAGAGATCGGGCATGAGCTCGCCGCCGGCACTCACGAAGATCGCGGTCATCACGGCGGTGCCGAGCGCGACGCCGAGTTCGCGGACCGTCGAGTTCACGCCCGAAGCCTTCGCGTGGTCGACCAGTCCGAGGGTGGCGAGCAGGGCGGTCGCCGACGGGGCGAACACGAGCGCCATGCCGACGCCGGCCATCACGAACGGGACGATGAGCGCCGGGTAGTCGAGATCGGTCGACATGATCGCCGCGATCCAGGTGAGCGCCGCACCCTGCAGGGCGAGGCCGAGCACCAGCAGCACCCGCGTGCCGACGCGGGGCGCCAGGATGCCGGCGATCGGGGCGACGATCATCGGCGCGAGCGTCCACGGCGTGGTCTGCACGGCGGCCTCGAGCGGGGTGGAGCCCTGCACCACCTGCAGGTACTGGATGAGGATGAACACCGAGCCGAAGGTGCCGAAGCTGAACGCGAAGCCGACGACGTTCGTGATCGAGAACGAGCGGTCGCGGAACAGCCGCAGCGGCATGAGCGGGGCCTTCGCGCGTATCTGCCACACCAGGAACGCGGCGATGAGGAGCGCGCCGACGACGATCTCGACGATGACGCCCACAGAGTCCCAGCCGTCGTCGTTGCCCCGCACGATCGCGTGGACGAGTGCCAGCACTCCCGCCGCCGCGAGCACTGCTCCGGGGACGTCGATGCGGGCGCGGGCGCCGAAGTCGTTGTTGAGTACCACCAAGGCGAGCGGAATCGCGATGAGGGCGACGGGCACGTTGATCCAGAAGATCGCCTGCCAGTCCCAGCCCTCCATGATCGCGCCGCCGACGAGGGGCCCGACGGCGACACCGAGCCCGGAGACGCCGCCCCAGATGCCGATGGCGAGCGCCCGTCGCGCGGGCGGGACCGCGCCGCTCAACAGCGCCAGCGACAGCGGCATCACGCCTGCCGCGCCGAGACCCTGCACGGCGCGGGCCGCGATGAGCTGGCCGGGATCGGTGCTGAGAGCGGCGAGCACGGAGCCCGCGCCGAAGACCGCGATGCCGATCGCGAACAGCGTGCGCCGACCGAAGCGGTCGCCGAGCGCCGAGGCGATGAGGATCGCACTGGCGAACGCGAGCGTGTACGCGTTCACGAACCACTGCAGCTCCTCGACGCTCGCACCCATCTCGCTGTGCAGGACGGGGAGGGCGTTGGTCATGACGAGGTTGTCGAGCGTGGCCATGAACATCGGGACGGATGCCGCGGCCACCACGAGCGCGAACGGGCGCGGTCGCCGCGTGCGCGGGGCGAGGGAGGTGTCGGTCATGAAAGTCTCCGGTTGTAATCGAATGATTACCACAATGTAGTAATCGACTGATTACAAAGTCAAGTCATTCGCTGATAAACTGTGGGCATGACTTCTGCGCAGCGCGAGGGGAGCGGCACTGCCGCTCTCGACGAGCCGGCCGAGACCGGCAAGCGCCTGTCGTCCGACGAGCGGCGCCGCCAGATCCTGGTGGCCGCGCTGGCCGTGTTCGGCACCCGCGGGTACGAGGGCGCGACGACCGACGAGGTCGCCCGCGCCGCCGGCGTCAGCCAGCCGTACGTCGTGCGGCTGTTCGGTACGAAGGAGAACCTGTTCCTCGCGGCGATCGAGGATGGTCTGGCTCGGCTGCTCGCAGCGTTCCGCGCCGCGCTCGCCGAGGATGACGGCGGGGCCGACGGCGAGGGCGACGGCCCCACCGCGGCCAAGCGCATCGGGCAGGCCTACGTCGACCTGATCGAGGTGCGAGGGCTGCACCAGACCCTCGCGCACGCGTACCTCCTGGGCAGCAATCCGGTCATCGGCGCCGCCGCGCGCCGCGGGTTCGCCTCCGTCTGGCGGTTCTTCCGCGACGAGATGGGGCTCAGCGCCGATGAGGCCCGCGCCTTCATGGCCGAGGGCATGCTCATCAGCACGATGATCGGGCTGCGCATCGTCGACGACTACGGCTCGGACCCGCAGATCACCGAGCTGTTCCGTTCGTGCTTCCCGACCGAGCTGCCCCACGTGCTCGACGTCCTGCCTCGGGGCACCGAGCGCTGGTGACAGCCGGGGCCGCGGCATCCGTCGACTGCCCGTGCTCTCACCGAGCGCCTACGTCGTTCGGTGTGCGAGGCGTGTGATCTCGGTGAGGTCGTGGGCTCTCGATGGGCCACGCGAGCGGATGCCGCCCCTTGGCCGCCGTCTGCGGCGCGGCGTATCGTCGGGGGCATGTGCCGGAACATCCACACGCTCCACAACTTCGAGCCCGCGGCGAGCTCTGACGAGGTGCACGCGGCCGCCCTCCAGTACGTGCGCAAGATCGCGGGCACCACGAAGCCCTCGAAGGCGAACCAGGAGGCGTTCGACCGTGCCGTCCACGACATCACGCACATCACGCAGCACCTGCTCGACGACCTCGTGGCGGTGACGCCGCCGAAGAACCGCGAGGAAGAAGCCGCCAAGGCGCGCGAGCGGGCCATCAAGTCGGGTCGATACGCCGCACCCGCCGCCTGAGCCTCGGTCGTTGAGCGAG
>NZ_MWLP01000133.1:0-4886 GCF_010634885.1 Microbacterium sp. B35-04
TGTCAAGAATCTTTTACACTCTCACTGAAACGCGGCTTACTCGAGCGTCGAGTGCACCGGCAGGGCGTCCCACTCCGCCCGCAGCACACCCATGACGACGGAGTCGTAGCGCGCACCGCGCACCTCGCGCGCGTCACGGAAGCGCGCCTCCTCGACGAAGCCGAGCCGGTGCCCGACACCGAGCATGCGCGAGTTGCCCGACCACGTCGAGTAGTCCAGACGCACCACCTCGGTCGTCGCGAAGAGGTAGTCGGTCCAGATCCGCATTGCCTCCGTGCCGACGCCGCGGCCCCGGGTCGCGGGGTCGTAGACGGTAAGGCCCATGCGGCGCCAGTCCGACTCCTCGGACTCCCAGTGCCACGAGATCGAGCCCACCATGGCGTCGGGCGCTTCGTCCATCACGATCACGGCTCGCACCAGCGGCGACGCGGCGGCGTACTCCCCCGACGCGAGGCGACCGCGGAACCGGTCGAGGCGCTCGTCGATCTCGGCGGCAGAGAGCTTCGCGAAGTACGGCCCGTCCCACCGGTGCCAGTCCTGCTCGGGCTGCAGCCAGCGGCGATAGGCCTCGAGGTCGCCTTCCTCGTAGGCCCGGACGGCCACACCGCCGCTCCGGCCGATCACTCGATATGCGCTCACCCGCGTCAGTCTCGCAGGATCACGGATGCCGCGGCCCGAGGCATCCGTTCACGCCGAGGCCTTCATTCGGACGGCGCCCGTCGTTCGGGTGTCACGTTCTGTGGAGTCGACGCCTGCGAGGCCGCAGATCGTGACACCCGAACCTGCCGCGCTCGCGCGCAACTCCGCGTCGGGCGCGGCGCGCGCCCGACGCGGAGTCCGGTCACCCGTTCGGGTCCTGGAACAGACGCGGAGCCAGATCGATGAGGTTCTTCTGCCAGACGTCCCACCCGTGAGGGCCGACCGTCACGCCGTCGAACTCGTACTCGATGCCCAGCTGGTCCAGCACCGGAAGGGAGCTCATCACCGACCCGTACGTGAAGTCCGTGATGTCACCGGTGTAGATCCGATACAGCTCGGTGCCCGCGTTGATGGCCGCTGCATCGACGCCCGCCGTCCCGCCGAAGCCCGCCGCGAACGTCCCGATCCAGGCGAACTCGCCGGGGTGCGCCTTGAGCACCGACACCGTACGCGCCCCTCCGGCCGACAGCCCGGCCAGCGCCCGGTCGGCGGGATCGCTGCTGACGTTGTAGCGCTCCTCCGTCACCGGCACGACGTTCTCGAGCAACTCCCGGGGGTAGTTGCTGACATTGCCGTTGGGCATCACGACGACCATCGGCTCGGTGGCGCCATCCAGCGACAGGTTGTCGAGGATCTGGCGCGCACGCCCGACCTCCACCCAGTCGGTCCAGCTCTGACCGCCACCGTGGTTGAGCACGAACAGCGGATAGGGCTCGGCGCGGTCGGGGTCGTACCCCGGTGGGGTCCATACGTAGGCATTGCGCTGCTGACCGGCCACGGTGCTCTGGTACGTCATGACCTCCAGGTTCCCGCCCTGGCCCTGCGGCACGTCGGCGAGCAGGCGCGAGCCTTTGCCCGGGACGAGGAAGGTGCTCCACGCCGGCTCCGATGTCACCTTCGTCGGGTTGGACGTGTCCTTGACGGACTGGCGATCGACGATGAGCCGGTAGTGGTAGAACTTCTCCTCGAGCGGACCGACGGTCGCCCTCCAGCGATCACCGACCTTGTTCATCTCCACGCGAAGCCAGCTGCCGCCGGGCGCCCAGTTCGCCCACACGGAGACGTACTCGGCATCGGCGAAGTCGGTCGTCGTCTCGAACGTCACGAAGTCGTCCTCGGTGAGCCAGGGCGTGGGCGTCGTGCCGGCGGCCGGCGGCTCGAAGCGCTCCGTGAGCGCGGTGTGCCCCTCGCTCATCGCGGGGTCCGACGCCGCACCGGTGAACAGCCGGGGCGCGAAGTCGATGAGGTTCTCCTGCCAGGCGTTCCAGTTGTGCCCGGCATCCGGGTTCACACCGTCGAACTGGTAGTCCAGCCCCAGCGCGTCGAACTTCTGGAACGAGTCGTACACGTCGTTGTACGCGATGTCGGTCTTGTTGCCGACGTAGACGCGGAACAGCTCGGTGCGGTCGTTCATCCTGTCGACGGGGATGGCATCGAGGTCGCCGAAGCGTCCGGCTCCGAAGGTGCCGATCGCGTCGAACTCGCCCGGGTGCTCGCTGAACACCTCGAATGCCTGCCCGCCGCCCATCGACAGTCCGGCCAGTGCCCGATGGTTCTTGGAGGGCGAGACGTTGTAGGTGCGCTCGACGGCGGGGACGATGTTCTCGAGCAGCTCCGCCGAGAAGTCGTCGACGTTGCCGTTGCCCATCACCACGAGCATGTCCTCGAGCTGTCCGGTCAGCCACAGGTTGTCGAGGATCTGCTCCGCACGCCCCACCTCGACCCAGTCGCGGTAGCTCTGGCCGCCTCCGTGCTGGAGGTACAGCACCGGGAGCTTCTTGCCCTTGGGCGTGTACGTCGGCGGAACCCAGACGAGTGCCTGACGCTCCTCGCCCGCGACCGCGCTGTCGTACGACAGCGTCTGGATGGCGCCGGCCTGCTCCGGCGCGTCGGCCAGCAGAGCTGCCGACTCGCCGGGGATGAAGAACGTGCTCCACTCCGGTTCGGACGCGACGCTGGTCGGGTTGCTCGTGTCCTTCAGGACTTTGCTGTCGTCACCCGTGACCTGGTAGTAGTACAGGCCGGGCTCGAAGGGCCCGTATGTCGCGGTCCAGTTCGCGCCGCTGCGCTGCAGTCCGATCTGCGCCCAGTTGTGCGAGGGCCCGAAGTTGCCCTCGACGACCACCTGCGACACCGGCCCGACCGCGGCTTCGACGGCGGCGTTCGGCACGGCGATCCGCAGATAGCCGCCTTCCTGCTGCGCGATCCACGGGTCCGCCGCGCTGGCCGGCGCGGCCGCCATCAGCCCGGCGAATGCCAGGACTGCGGCCGTGACGACCGCGACGGCTCGTCTCGCTCTCGCGAACCGGCCCGAGCGCCGGTCCTCGGATGTGATCTCCATCGATTCCTCATCTCGTGTGACTCGACCGACTCCGGGAGCACCCTGACCCCCGGGGCCGACTGGCTGAGACGGGCAGGCACACGGCGACGTGCGCATTTACAACGTAGTAACTCCCGTCCTCGCTCACTCTTACAGAGCCACTCGCATTCGGTCAAGAGGGATATACAACGTCGTAAAGATTAACTTTACAACGTCGTAAACCGGCGATAGCGTGGCCCCGCCGAGCGGGACCGCCGGCGCTCAACGGCCATTCGAGGAGGAACGGTGGAGAGTATCGCGCAACAGCGCACACCTGACGCGGGGGTCCCGCACGAGGCCCAGAGGGACGGAATCTTCCGCAGCCGGCGCCTGAAGGCACTGGCCGTCGTGATCCTCGCCTGGGCCATGCTGCTCACCATGGCACCGGGCACGGCCCGAGCGGACGAGGGCGATCTGACCCCCGGCCCGACGATCATCGCGGATCCGGAGTCGCCCACCGGCTACACCGGGCGCTTCGTCTACTACAACCCCGACGCGACCAGCGTCCGCTTCGTCGCGGACATCATGCTGCGCAACTGGGAGGACCGCACGGACACCACCGTGTACAGCCCCTGGGACTACCGCCCGGGACTCATGCGCGGCGGCGGCGCGTACGACGTCGAGATGACCAACGCGGGCGGCGGGTACTGGGTGGCCGAGGTGCCTCTCGCAGCCGGCGTGAACCAGTACTGGTTCTACGTGAACAACAACACGAGCCTGTGGGTGGCCGACCCGGCGAACTCGCCGATCTACGCGCCCGACGGGCTGACCGGCACGGCTCGGCGCGCGTTCAACAAGGTGTTCGTCCCCTACGACGCGGCCAAGCAGAACTACGAGCCCCTCGCCGCGCGTCAGATCGAGCTCGAGCGGGACGACTCGCCCAAGGGCACGTGGAGCTATGTCCCGTTCGAGGTCAACGGCACGACGCGCACCATGGGCGTCTACCTCCCGCCGGGCTACGACCCTGAGCGGGCGGAGCCGTACAAGACGATCTACATGCAGCACGGTGGCGGCCAGGATCAGTCCGACTGGATGAACATCGGCGACGTCCCGGTCATCATGGACAACCTGATCCACGACGGCGACACCGAGCCCGCGATCGTCATCACGACGAACACGAACTACCTCGGCGCCGCCAACCAGGGCTACCCCAACCTGCGGAACGTGGTCATCCCGTTCGTCGAGTCGAACTACAACGTCTCGACGGACGCGATCGACCGTGCGTTCGCGGGCCTGTCGGCCGGCAGCTTCGTGACCCAGAACCTGATCAACTTCGATGCCGACGCGTTCGGATACTACGGGCCGTGGAGCGGCGGGGCGAGCGTTCGCACCACGACGCCGAACCTGGCTGCGCCGTACATCCTGTACGGCGGCGGGCTCTGGGACTTCGGTCTGCCGAACGCGAACACGGTCGCGGCGCTCGACAATGTCGGCTTCGTCGAGAACGTCGTCGTGGCCGGCGCGCACGACTTCAACGCGTGGAATCAGCTGTTCACGACGTTCGCGCGCGACTACCTCTGGCACCCGGAGGCGTTCATCAAGGATGAGATCGACACCCTCAAGGCGAGTGTCGCGGGCACGGCTCTGAACGGCGGGAACAAGAACGCCCTCACGGTCAAGCTCGATCAGGCACTGAGCCTCGTCGCCAAGGGTGACGGTGCGGGCGCCCTCGAAGTGCTGAACGGCTTCGTCGCCCAGGTCGACGGCTTCACTGCCGCCCGGAAGCTGACGGCGGACCAGTCCGCCGCACTGCTCCCGGTCGCCCAGAAGATCCTCTTCAACGTGGGTTACTGGCAGTAGCCGCTCATCGACGCGGGTTGCCGGCAGA
>NZ_MWLP01000134.1:0-11884 GCF_010634885.1 Microbacterium sp. B35-04
GCCCCGCCATGCGGGAGACCGAGCCGTCGCCGCCGTAGACGCCCAGGACTGCGGGCGGCGCCTCAGACCCCATCGCAGCGGTGACGACCTCGGCGAGGTCCTCCCCCTCGGCCAGCTCGTGGACGGTGGCCGCGGGCAGGCGCTCGGCGAACGTGTCGGCGGGGTCTGCCCGAACGACGGCGGTGCCGGAGGCCACGTTGCGCACGATGAACACGCCGCTGCCGTCGGCGAACGCAGACGACTCGGGTGAGGTGGGCATGCTCCTGAGGCTACCCGCGCGCTCACGCAGGGAGGACGGGCCTGTTCTCGTAGAAGGTCTGCAGCACGACCGTCGTCCGTGTGTTGACCGATGCGGCCGAGCGGATGTCGCGGATGAGCGATTCAAGATGCCGAGGCGACGCGACCCTGACCAGCAGCATGTAGCTGGCGTCCCCGGCGATCGAGTGGCAGGCCTCGATCTCGGACAGGTGCTCGAGCAGCTCGGGAGCGTTGTCGGGCTGCCCCGGGTCGAGGGGCGTGATCTCGACGAACGCGGCGAGCGGCTTTCCGACGGCTTCGGCGTCGACGAGCGCCCGATAGCCCGTGATGACACCGCGAGCCTCGAGCCGCCGCAGCCGCGTCTGCACCGCCGAGACCGAGAGCCCGACGGCGGCCGACAGCTCGGCCAGCGTGGCCCGGGCGTTGCGCGAGACCTCGCGCACGATCCCCTCGTCGATGTCGTCGTCGAGGCGTGCCGGGCCGTCTTCGCTCATGTTCCGAGGCTATCAGCGCGCGCTCGCCGCGACAGGAACTCTTCCTGTCCATGGCATGTTTGACAGGAAGATATCCCGTAGAATCGGAGGCGAGATCGTCCTCGACTCGCAGATCGGAGGTTCACATGTCCATCCATGCCCGCACCATGCAGGTCATCGTCGGCGAACCCGAGGTCGTCGAGGACGCCGGACTGGCCGAGACGAGTGCGGCGTGGCTGCAGCTCAAGGCGGCGGCGACCGCGCTCCGGGCCCTGCAGGTCAAGGACGGCTCGATTCCGGATGCCGCATCCCACGTCGACGCGCACTCCCACGTCGCCCGCATCATCGCTGGCATCCGCGCCCTCGCCCCCGCGCTGCCGCACGACGCCGAGTACCTCGCCGCATCGGTGCGCGACTTCGAGCGCTGGGCGGGCGAAGGCTTCGGCATCCCGGACTTCCTGGATTCGCTCCAGGCCTTCCAGCCGCAGCAGCACCGGGCCGACGGCATCCGTCATCTCGTCGTGTTCCCGATGTACACCCAGAACGGCTCGCCGAACCGGTGTGTGGAGGCGGTGCTCGTCGAGGTGATCTGGCCCGAGTTCATCGCGCAGCTCGAGGCCGGCGACTACGGCAACAAGCTCTTCGTCTCGCTGCGCTTCCTGGACTTCACCCCGGGCTACGACACCAACAGCGCCGTGCTCTTCCCCGAGACGGTCGCGATGCGCGAGATCCCGCAGTTCACGTGGGGCGCGATCTTCCAGGACCGCGAAGCGGCGCGCTACCGCCGCGTCGTGCGGGCTGCTGCCGAGATCACACGGCTGGATCTGCCCGCCGACGCCGCACGCATGCTCGACGACCAGGCGCTCACCGAGCAGACCTTCGTGATGTGGGACATCATCCACGACCGCACCCACATGCGCGGCGATCTGCCGTTCGACCCCTTCATGATCAAGCAGCGGATGCCGTACTTCCTGTATTCGCTGGAGGAGCTGCGGTGCGACCTCACGGCCTTCCGCGAGTGCGTCGCGATCCAAGGCCGGCTGTCGGCGCGGGTCGATGCACTGTCACTCGGTGAGCCGGTCCAACCGCTGGATGCCGCCGAGACGGAGATGCTCGAGCACGCGAAGCTCGTGCAGTACGCGGTGATCTTCGACCGGATCTTCCGCTTCTCGATCACCGGAACGCGCGTGCGCAACTACGACGGGCTCGGCGGCCAGCTGCTGTTCGCCTGGCTGCACCAGCGGGGCGTGCTGCACTGGACCGACACGGCCCTGTCGTTCGACTGGGAGAACGTGCCCGCCGCGGTCGTCGCACTGGGTGAGGCGATCGACGAGCTCTACTGGCGCTCGATCGACCGGCCGAAGACCGCCCACTGGCTCGCGGCGTACGAACTCGTGCGCGCCACGCTCACGCCGAACCCCGCGTCGGCATGGGCGCGTGGCCTGCCGGACGACATCCTCGCCGGCGCGCCGAAGGGCTACACGGACGCCGTGCTGGACGACGAGTTCCCGCTGTCGATGTTCTTCGAGGCGCTCGACAAGAAGATGAAGCCCGTCATCGAGTCGACGGCCGGGATCACCGGCTGAGCCGCGCCGGGTCGACGGCGCCGAGGACAATCGTTCGGGCGAGACCGGACGATCTCGACGTGGAAGGGTAGGAGCATGAGCGTCGAAGGCAGACTCGTGGTGATCGCCGGCGCGACCAGCACCTCGGGCCTCGCGGCCGCACGCGCCCTGATCGCCGGCGGCGCGCGCGTCGTCGCTGTGGGGCGCGACGAGGGCCGGCTGCGCGAACTCGAAGAGGCCGTCCGAGCGGATGCCGGCATCCTGGCGCAGGACTCGGAAGCGCTGCGCACCGAGGTGTGCGACCTCACGGACGAAGCTGCTGTCACGACGCTCGCGGAGCGCGTGCACGCCGCCGACGGCCCGGTCGACGGCGTGCTGCACCTGGTCGGCGGCTGGCGCGGCGGCGGCGGGCTCGCCGGGCAGAGCGACAACGACTACCGCTTCCTCGAGCGCTCTTTGACGGCACTGCGTCACGTCAGCCGGGCCTTCGACGCCGACCTGCGGGCATCCGTCGCCGGGCGTCTCGCGGTCGTGTCCTCAACCGCGGTGGGGCGTCCGCTCGCGGGCGGCGCGAACTACGCCGCGGTCAAGGCGGCGACCGAGGCGTGGGCGCGCGCGGTCGCGCAGGGGTTCGCGAAGGACGCCCGGGATGCCGGGAAGCCGCTGGCCGCGGCATCCGTCGTCTTCCGTGTGAAGAGCCTCTCGGGACTCGAAGAGGCGCTCGCACAGAGATTCACCGACCTCTGGGCGACCCCCGCCGCCGAGACCAACGACACGATCGTCGAACTCACCGACCCCTCGCTGTGACGGCAGGCTCGACAACCCTGCCGCGCATCGCGCAGCCGCGCGCGAACTAGATTGGACACCCGTGACCACGATCCACGACACGAACCTGCGGGGCTTCGCCTCAGACAACTACTCCGGCATCCACCCCGAGGTGCTCGCGGCCATCGCCGCCGCCAACGACGGCCACCAGGTCGCCTACGGCGAGGACGTCTACACCGAACGGCTGCAGGCGGTCATGGCGCGCCACTTCGGCGAGGGCGTCGAGGCGTATCCGGTGTTCAACGGCACGGGCGCGAACGTCGTCGGCCTGCAGTCGATGCTGCCCCGCTGGGGCGCCGTGATCGCCGCCACCACCGCGCACATCAACGTCGACGAGGGCGGAGCCCCGGAGCGCGTCGGCGGTATCAAGATCCTCAACGTGCCGACCGATGACGGCAAGCTCACGCCGGAGCTCATCGACCGCGAGGCCTGGGGCTGGGGTGACGAGCACCGGGCTCAGCCGCTCGTCGTCTCGATCACGCAGTCGACGGAGCTCGGCACCCTGTACACGGTCGACGAGCTGCGCGCGATCGCCGACCATGTGCACGGCCACGGCATGCATCTGCACATGGACGGCTCGCGCATCTCGAACGCCGCCGCGTCCCTCGACCTCCCCCTCCGTGCGATCACCCGCGACGTGGGCGTCGACGTGCTCAGCTTCGGCGGCACGAAGAACGGCGCGATGCTCGGCGAGGCCATCGTCGTGCTGAACCCCGAGGCGTCGCAGGGCCTGACGTACCTGCGCAAGCTCGACATGCAGCTGTCGTCGAAGATGCGGTTCGTGTCAGCACAGCTGGTGGCTCTGCTCGAGGGCGATCTGTGGCTCCGCAACGCGTCGCACTCCAACGCCATGGCTCAGCGCCTGCGCGCCGGCGTCGAGGCGGGCCTCGCCGACGGCTCGATCCGCGGTGTGGCGTTCACGCAGCCGACGCAGGCGAACGGCGTCTTCGCCACCCTGCCCGACGGCGTCGCCGACCGCCTGCGCGCCTCGTTCCGCTTCTACGACTGGGATGCCGCGAAGAACGAGGTCCGCTGGATGTGCGCGTTCGACACGTCCGAGAACGACATCGACGCCTTCATCGCTGCGATCGCACGCGAGACCGCCGCCGCCTGACCTGGCTGCCTTCGCCGCACGGTCGTTGAGCGAGCGAGGCGAAACGCCCCGCACCTCCCCCACGGTCGTTGAGGGAGCGAGGAACGAGCGAGACGAAACGCCCCGCACCTCCCCCACGGTCGTTGAGCGAGCGAGGAACGAGCGAGACGAAACGCCCCGCACCCGGCGCATCAGCCAGGTTCGGGGCGTTTCGTCTCGGGCGCCAGAGCGCCCTTCGCTCAACGACCGGGGGTCAGTGCTCGCGCGACCCGTCGCCCTGCTCGGCGTGGTCGCCCTGCTCGGCGTGGTCGCCCTGCTCGGCGTGGTCGCCCTGCTCGGCGTGGTCGTCCTGCTCGGCGTGGTCGCGCTGCAAGGCTTCGTCGCTCTGCTCGGCGGGGACGTTCTCGCTCAACTCGCCGTCGGCGTCTCCCTCGTCGTCGCCCGCGGCGTCCTCTGCCGCGACGAACTCCTCGGCAGCCTCGGCGTCGCCACGCTCCGTCTCGACGGGCTGAGCATCGTCGCGCTCGACCTCAACCGACTCCTCCTCGACGGACTCGGCCTCGACCGGCTCGCCGGGTGCGGCATCCGTCCCCTGCGTGTCGGCGTCGGCTACCGGAGCCTCATCGTCCGCGCTGCCGGCGGACGGGAGCGGCATCTCGGGGCGGATGAGCTCTTTGACCTCCGCCATGAAGCTCATGAGCTGGTGCTGCTGCCAGCGCAGCTGGCGGGTGCGGTCCTCGGCGTCGCGCAGCACGGCCTGCGAGTGCGACGTCACGAGGTCGATGATGCGCTCGGCCTTCACGTGGGCGCGCTCGAGGTGCTCGCGCGCGCGCAGCTGCGCGTCGGCCTCGATCTGCTGCGACTGCGCCCGCATCAGGCGCTCGAAGTCCTCGGCCTTCACCGACACGCGCTGCGCATGATCGAGCGACGCCGCGACCTGCTCGTTGGCGTCCTGCGTGATGCGCTCGGCGTGGGCGACCGCCTGGTTGTGCAGCACGAGGAACTCCTGGTGCGCATCGTCCTGCCGGCGGGTCAGGGATGCCTCGAACTCGAGGGCGCGGAGCCGCAGCTCGCGCACCGCCTCCTCGGCCTCGGACCGGTCGCGCGCCGTTTCACGGGCGATAGCGGAGCGCAGCATGGCCGCACCCTTCTCGGCCTCGGAGCGGATGGCCGCAGCCTCCCGCTCGGCCTGCGACACCTTCTCGGCGGCGTGCGCCGCCTCCCGCTCGACGCGCGCCTCGTGCGCGGTCAGCTCGGTGTCGATCTTGAGCCGCACCTGCTGGGCATCGTGCTGCGCCTGCGAGATGATCGCCTCGGCCTCCGCGTGCGCCGACGACCGGCGGCTCGCGATCTCTTCCCGCGCGGCCTCGAGTAGACGGTCGCCCTGCGTCGTGGCGTTGCGGAGGAGCAGGCTCGCCTGGTCTTCGGCGACGCGCAGCACCTCTTCGAACTGCTGGCGGTTCGGCGACTCGGTGGTCGCGCCGACCAGCTCGTCGCTCAGAGTCTGCACGCGCTGTTCGGCGTCGGCGATCTTGGCGTTCGCGAGCTCGAGCTCTCCCCGCAGGCGCGCGACGACGTCGCCCTCTTCCTCGCGGGCGGCGGATGCCTCGGTCGCGACCCGCGCGACCTCGGTGCGGCGGCTCTCCTCAGCCTCGGCGAGCGCGGCCTCGAGGCGCTCGATCTCGGTCTGACGGGCCAACAGCGCGGCATCGATCTCGGCCTGGCGTGCGGCGATCGCGGCGTCGATCTCGGCCTGACGCTTCTCGGTAGCAGCCTGCAGCTCCGCTTCGAGGCGCTCGGCCTTGGCGCGGCTCTGCGCGGCGGCGGCACCGGCACGGCGCTGGTGCTGCTTCAGCTGAGCGACCTCGTCCTGCGCGGCCCGCACCCTCGCGTCGAGTCCGGCGATCGCGGCGTCGACCTCTTCCTTGTCGTAGCCGCGGAACGTGGTCGTGAACCCCGACCCGAAGGACGTCGTGGACGAGCCGCCGCCGATGAGGTTGTCGAAGGGTGTGGGGTCTTCCTGGCCCGGATTTCCGGCGCTCACGGCGTGATCGGACATCGGTGTGTCTCCGCTTCTGGCTTGCTGTGTCGGCGAGTGCTCTCGGCGGAGGCGTGCGTGCCGCGCGACGGCGCCGGTGAACATGTCGCCGGGCGCGCGAGCAGCGGTGGCCGCACCGTCCTCGACGACACCGGGGGGTTGTGTCGCAGGTGGCTGCGCAGGGGGTAGGTGAACCCTACATCGCGCCACCGTCCGCCGAGAACCTCAGGCGCCGGCGAGCCACTCCCGGTACGCGTCGAACGACGACGGGCGGCCCAGGAACCCCTCCACGAGGTCGTGCGCGTCCCGTGAACCGCCGCGTTCGAGCACCTCGGTGCGGTAGCGGCCGGCGGCTGCGGCATCCATCAGTCCGTCACCGAAGCCGCTCAGCAGATCGCGCGCGATCACGAGGCTCCACTGATACGTGTAGTAGCACGCGCCGTAGCCGGTGAGGTGACCGAAGCCCGCGTAGGAGTGCAGGCCCGGCACCGGCTGCACGGGACTCGCTGCCGCGTAGAGCCGCTCGGTCTCGGCCTGCAGATCGGCCGGCCGATCGACGTGCAGGTGGTACGACACGTTCGCGTGCCCCAGCTGCCGCCGCACCTCGAGGGCGCGACCGAAGGAATCGGCGGTGCGCATGCGCGCTACCAGGTCGGCGGGGATGGGCTGGCCCTCGGCGTTGCCGCTGAACGAGGCGAGGACTCCGGCATCCCATGCCCATTCCTCGAGCAGCTGGCTCGGCGCCTCGACGAAGTCCCACTCCGTCGCCACTCCGCTGAAGCGCGCGAAGCGCTGGCGCCCGCCGAGGATGTCGTGCACCAGGTGGCCGAACTCGTGGAAGAACGTCACCACCTCGTCGTGCTCGAGAAGCCCGCGGGAGAAATTGCACAGGAGCGCAGCCTCGGGAAGGACCCGGCCCGTGACGCCCGGAGCCAGCGGGAAGCACGCGGCGTGACTGAACTTGCCCTCGCGGGGGTGCAGGTCGAGGTGGATGCGTCCGAGCCGCTCACCGCCGCGGATCACGTCGAACGACTGGACGTCGTCGTGCCACGTCGGCGCGTCGACCGGCACGTACTCGACATCGAGCAGGCGCCCGATCACGTCGAGCACACCCGCGACCACCCGCTCGAACGGGAAGTAGGAGCGGACCAGCTGCGCATCGACGTCGTACTGCTCGCGCTTGATCGCCCCCAGCAGGTACCAGAAGTCGGCGATCGAGACGACGTCCGCGTCCGGGACGTCGCGGCGCAGCCGCTCGAGCAGCAGCGGGTACTCCGCCTCGGCCGCCGGCTGCGAGGCGTCGTCGAGCCGCGACAGGAACGCGGGGATCGCCACGCCGGAGCCGATCATGCGGGTCTCGGTCTCGTAGTCCGCCCAGTCGGGATAGCCGAGCAGCCGGGCCCGCTCGGCGCGGACATCGAGCAGTTCGGCCAGGATCGCGTCGTTCTCGGGCCACGCCAGGTCGTTGTAGGCGCTCACGAGGGCCACCCGCGTCGCGCGGTCGTGGGCGTAGTCGCGCACCGGCATGAGGTCGGGGTAGTCGGTCGAGAGCGTCACGCGTCCGTGCTCGTCGGCGGGGTGGGTGTCGATGAAGTCCTGAGGCATGCCCGCCAGGCCCTCGACGGGCACGGTGATCTCGCGACGTCCGTCGCGGATGTTGCGCGAGAACGCCAGCGACAGCTCGGTGTCGCGGTCGGCCAGCTGCCGGGCGCGCTCGCGATCGGCGTCGTCGAGCTCCACACCGCTGCGGCGGAAGTCCCGCAGCAGGTGGGCGAGCAGTCGCGCCTGATCGTCCTCGAGATCGGTCGTCTCGGCATCGGCGAACGCGCTCCACAGCTCGCGGTCGAGCAGCCGGGCCGCCGAGAGCGACTCGACGGTCTGCACCTGCTCCTCGGCCCGATCGCGCACGGCCGGGTCAGGGTGTGCCTCGCTCAGCACATACGACTCGCTGAGGGCCGCACTCAGGGCGATGTCGGCGTCGTTCCAGAGTTCCAGGCGATCTGCGGTCGTGAGCGCGGACTCGGCCTTCAACCGACCGTCGATCTCGTGCACGCGGGCGATCCGAACGGTGGGGCGCTCGTCGACGAAGGCCGCCCAGCCGGCGGCGTCGGACGGGAAGGGCAGGGATTCGAGACTCACCCTGCGAGCCTATGGGGCGGCTCGGACAGCTGGCGAGGAATTTCCCGCGGTGGCGAGGACTGCTCAGCGCAGCGCGCCCACGCTCGCGAGCGCCAGCCGCACGAGGGTGCCGCGCCCGCCTTCCATCTCGGCCGAGAGGGCATCGGATGCCGCCTCCTCCGGCGTCAGCCAGGTGACCTCGAGCGCGTCCTGCCGCGGCTCGCACGTTCCCGTGACCGGCACGACGAACGCGAGCGACACGGCGTGCTGGCGGTCGTCGTGGTACGCGCTCATACCCGGCAGCGGGAAGTACTCGGCCACCGTGAACGGCGTCGGCTGCGGGGGGAGCATCGGGAACGCCATCGGACCGAGGTCGTTCTCGAGATGGCGGAAGAGGGCGTCGCGGACGGTCTCGCCGTAGCGGACCCGGCCCGAGACGATGGTGCGCGAGATCTCGCCGACCGGCGTCGCGCGCAGCAGGATCCCGACCTGCGTGACCTGCCCCATCCCGTCGGTGCGCACCGGCACCCCCTCGACGTAGAGCATCGGCAGTCGACGGCGCGCCTCCTCGAGCTCGATGTCGCTCAGCCACGCGGGGTTGGAGATGTTCCCCGCCGGCGGGCCGAACGGCTCGTCGCCCGCGGGTTCGGGGTCAGGAGTGCGTACGGACATGCCTCCTGTATACCCGTTCCCTCCGGTTTCCACCGCGCGTCCTCGCCGCCGACGCCGAGGCGTCAATAGTCTGAGGCCATCGTTTCCGGGAGGATGGCATGGCGGACGAGCGCACCGAGAGCCGGATGACCCGTGTGCAGGACATCGTCGGGGTGTTCCTGTTGTCGGTGACGGCGGTGCTCACCGCCTGGTGCGGATTCGAGGCGTCGAAGTGGGGCGGCGAGATGTCGATCGCCTTCAGCCAGGCGTCGGCCGCCCGCATCCAGGCCGCCGGCGCGGCGGACCAGGCCCGCTCTGCCCAGCAGTTCGACCTGACCGTCTACGCCGAATGGGTCGTCGCGACGGCCGAGGGCAACACCGAGCTCGCCGACTACATCCAGGACCGCTTCCAGCCGTGGTTCACGGTCGCCTTCGACGCGTGGCAGGCCGACGGCATGCAGGAGAACGGTCCCTTCATCCGCGAGGAGTACGTGCCACCCGGTGAGGTGGAGGCGGACGAGCTGAACGCGCGCGCTGACGCGAAGTTCACAGAGGCTCTCACGAACAATCAGCGCGGCGACAACTACTCGCTGCTGACGGTGCTGTTCGCACTCGTCCTGTTCCTGACGGCGATGTCGGAACGCAACGTCAAGACGTGGATCAGCCGCGTCCTGCTGGGCCTGGCGATCGTGGTGGCCTGCGTCGGCGTCGGCATCCTGCTGACGTTCCCGATCAAGATCTGATCGGCGCGGTCGAGATCCGGCGGCGCCGGCGCCGGGCATCGCCTTCGCGGTGTCGGCCGCGGATGGCAGGATGTGGGGCATGTCGGAAGCACTCGTCCTCGACGCCGACGCCGTGCTCTGGTCGACCGACCGGTCGGTCCTCGACGGACGGCATCTGCTGCTGCTCCTGCACGGCTACGGCGCCGACGAGCACGACCTCTATCCGCTCCGCCAGTACCTCCCCGACGCGTTCGCCGTGGCGAGCCTGGCCGCCCCGCTGGCACCGCCGTGGCCGGCGCCCGGCCGCTCCTGGTACCCGATCGAGGGGCTCGAGGGGCGCGACGCCACGCACGTGACCCGCGCCGCCGAGGCGGTCATCACGTGGATCGACGCGCATGCCGCGGGTGCGGCATCCATCGGCCTCCTCGGCTTCTCGCAGGGCGGTGCAGTGTCACTGCAGGCGATGCGCCTCGAGCCGCAGCGCTTCGCGTACGCCGTCAACCTGTCGGGCTACGCCACGCCCGGTGAGGTGGCAGGGGATGCCGAGCTCGCCGAGCTGCGCCCGCCGGTGTTCTGGGGCCGGGGCACGAACGACGACGTCATCCCGGAGTTCGTCGTCGCGCACACCACGCAGTGGCTGCCCGCGCACGCCGAACTCAGCGGCCGCGTCTACCCGGGCCTCACCCACAGCGTCTCGGAGCAGGAGATCGCCGACGTGGCCACGTTCCTCGACAAGCAGCTGCAGACGCTCGACGCCGCCGACTGATCGCGCTCCCTGGCCACCGCCGGAATCGTCCGCTATCGTGTCTCTCGGCCTTTGTCCCCTCGGTGAGGAACTCCCTTGAAGCTGATCGACGCAACCGCGCTGTAATCGCGCTGCTCCGTCGACCCTCGACGTCTCGCAGCGCTTGTAGATTCCGCGCTGCACGTCGACCATCGCTTCCCCGCCGGTTCCGGGCCCCTCTGCGGCCCCGGTGTTCCGGGCGGATTCCGCGGTCCTCCGTGTCAGCGCATGACCGACACAGGAGGCCTCATGCCTGCCACCACTCTCACACCTGTCATCGTCCTCGACCGGGTCTCGTTCGCGTGGGCCGACGGCACCGTCGCTCTCGCCGACGTGTCCGGCTCGTTCGGCACCGGCCGCACCGGGCTCGTCGGCCGCAACGGCTCCGGCAAGTCCACGCTGCTGCGCCTGATCGCGGGCGACCTCACCCCCTCCGCGGGGCACATCGCACGGACAGCGGATGCCGCGTACCTGCCGCAACGGCTGACGCTCGACGTCGACCGGCCCGTCGCCGACCTGCTCGGGGTCGGCGACACCCTTCGCGCGCTGCGCGCCATCGAGTCGGGCGATCCCGATCCGAGCCACTTCGACGCGGTGGGCTCCGACTGGGACATCGAGGCACGCGCGCACGCCGCGCTCGCCGAGGCCGGGCTCGCGCCCGACATGCTGGACCGCAGCGTCGGGCAGCTGTCGGGCGGCGAGGCGGTGCTCACCGCGATCGCCGGCATCCGTCTCCGCGCACCCGAGATCACGCTGCTCGACGAGCCCACCAACAACCTCGATCGCGACGCCCGCGCGCGCCTGTACGACATGGTGCGCGCGTGGCGGGGCGCACTCGTCGTGGTCAGCCACGACACCGCGATGCTCGAGTTGATGGATGACACCGCCGAGCTCTACGCGAACGAGCTCTCGGTGTTCGGCGGCCCGTACTCGCACTGGCGGGCATGGCTGGATGCCGAGCAGGGCGCCGCCCGCGACGCCGAGCGGGCCGCCCGCCAGGCCGTCAAGCGCGAGAAGCGCCAGCGCATCGAAGCCGAGACGACGCTCTCGCGCCGCGCCGCGATGGGGCAGAAGGCGTACGACGAGAAGCGCGTGCCGAAGATCGTCGCGAACGGACGCCGGATGGCGGCCCAGGTCTCGGCGGGCAAGCTGCGCGGCGAGAAGGCCGACCGCGAGGCATCCGCCCGCGAAGCCCTCGATGTCGCAGAGCGCCGCGTGCGCGACGACGACATCGTGAAGATCGACCTGCCCGACCCCGGTGTCCCCGCGGGCCGTCGCATCGCCACCCTGGGCGACGGCGAGCGCTCGTGGGTGATCCAAGGGCCCGAGCGTGTCGCGCTGATCGGCCCGAACGGCG
>NZ_MWLP01000135.1:0-8396 GCF_010634885.1 Microbacterium sp. B35-04
GGGGGGGGGGGGGGGGAGAAGGGGGCCCTGGTGAAGTACGGCTTCGCTCGTGAGATCCCCGGCGCGCCGCCTGGCCGCGGGGGAGGGGGGGGCGGGGCGGGGGGAGGGCCGAAGAGGGACGAGGGGGGAGGGGGGGGGCGGGGCGGGGGATGGGGGTGGCGGCGCGGGCGAGGCCCGCCGATGCGTAGTAGCCCACGATGTGGTCGTGGACGAGGGTGCGGGCACGGGCCGCATCGCCCGCGTCGACGGCGTCGAGGATCGCGTGGTGCTCGCGGCGCAGGCGGTCGGCGGCGGCATCCCATTCGGCGATGCCGGCGGCACCCGCCTGGACGTACGACTCGATCGCCGTGCGCAGGCCCGCCATCATGGCGGCGATCACGACGTTGCCCGACGCCTCGGCCAGGGCAAGGTGCAGCTGGGCGTCGAGCGCCAGAAACTCCGGCGCCGTGAGGTCGGCGGCGTCCATCGCATCGAGGATGTCGCGCGCCCGGGCCGTCGTGAGCGCCGGGTCGGTCGCGACCGCGTCGACGACAGCGGACTCCAGCACGAGGCGGGTCGCGACGACGTCGTCGAAGGGGAAGCCCTGCGCGGCCACTTGCAGCCGCAGCAGTGCCGACATGCCGCCCTCGGGCGTCGCGATGATGATCGCGCCGGATGTCGGCCCGGAGCCGGTGGCGGTGCGGATGAGCCCCATCACCTCGAGCACGCGCAGCGCCTCGCGGACGCTGGAACGGCCGACGCCGAGGTTGGCGGCGAGCTCGCGCTCGGGGGCGAGCCGGTCGCCCGGCCGCAGCGCGCCGTCGAGCAGATCGGTCTCGATCTTCTCGAGCACGACGCGCCAGGCGCGCGCCGGGGCGATCGCCGGCGGCGGGGTTGGGGTCACTGCCACGGATCTCCTCATCGTCGTCGGATCCGCCTGCTCTCCTCGCTGAAGAGCCCGGTGTTCGGTCAAGATCGCGTGTGGTCAGACCACGATAACTTGTGGTCGGACCACAGACAACCCACGATGACGGGAGATGTCGCCCCGGGGCGATACTCTGACGCCATGGATCCCCTCCCCCTCGTCCTCATCGTCGCGGGCGTCGCTGCCGCGTTCTGCTGGATCACCTCCCTCATCACCAACGAGACGTCGTGGATCGACAGGATCTGGTCGATCGTCCCGGTGATCTACGTGTGGATCTTCGCCGCTGCCGCCATCGCCGCCGGAGTCGACGCGACCCGATTGGTCGTGATGGCCGTGCTGGTCACCGCCTGGGGCGTGCGGCTCACCTTCAACTTCGCGCGCAAGGGCGGCTACACCGGCATGGAGGACTACCGCTGGGCGGTCCTGCGCGGACGCATGAAGCGGTGGCAGTTCCAGGTGTTCAACCTGCTCTTCATCGTCGGATTCCAGAGTGCTCTGCTGGTGCTCATCTCGCTGCCGGCCTTCATCGCGTGGCAGCATCCGGTGCCGTTCAACGGATGGGATGCCGCATTCGCGGTCGTCTTCGCCGCGTTCCTTGTCGGCGAGACCATCGCCGACCAGCAGCAGTGGACCTTCCACCAGGCGAAGAGGGCAGCCGGCGGCACGCTGGAGCCCGGGTTCCTGACGACAGGGCTGTTCGCGTACAGCCGCCACCCCAACTTCTTCTTCGAACAGGCGCAGTGGTGGGCGTTCTACGCTCTCGGCGCGGTCGCCCTCGTCGCCGACGGCGGCAGCTGGCTCAACTGGACCATTGCCGGCCCGGCACTGCTGACCGTGCTGTTCATCGGTTCGACACTGTTCACCGAGTCGATCTCGGCCGGGAAGTACCCCGCCTACCGGGAGTACCAGCGCACCACGTCGATGCTGCTCCCCCTCCCCCGTCGCCAGGGGCGCGCGCCGGAGACCGCCTGACCGGCGCCATGCCGAGAGTCACTCCAGGCGTCCACCGGACGCGCGGAGGTAGTCCTCGGCGCAGAGCGACTCGTAGGTGATGCGGTCGGCGGTGAGCTCGTCGATCGCCACCTGGTCGCCGTCGAAGACGAAGCGTCCGCCGACGAGACGCGCGTTGAAGAGCGCCTTGCGGCCGCACCGGCAGATCGTCTTGAGCTCTTCGAGGCTGTGGGCGAGCTCCAGCAGTCGCGCCGAGCCGGGGAACGCCTGCGTCTGGAAGTCGGTGCGGATGCCGTACGCGAGGACCGGCACGCCGTCGAACACGACGATCCGCAGCAGGTCGTCCACCTGTTCACGCGTGAGGAACTGCGCCTCGTCGATGAGAAGGCAGGCGACGTCGACCTCGTGCTCGAGCGCCTCGGGGACGAGGGTGTCGGCCGCCTCGGCCTTGACTCGCGCGCGATGCTCGGCGAACAGCGCCCGGATGTCGTCGTCGGGGCCCACGAGGAAATCGGCGGTGCGCTTGACGCCCAGGCGGCTGTCGATCTGATCGGCGCCCTTCGTGTCGATCAGCGGCTTGGCCAGCAGCACGTGCTGGCCGCGCTCCTCGTAGTTGTACGCGGCCTGAAGGAGCGACGTCGACTTGCCGGAGTTCATCGCCCCGTAGCGGAAGTAGAGCTTTGCCACGGATCGAGCGTAGTCGCTGGCGCGTCCGCGCCTCTGCGCCGGCGGGCCGTCAGAGAGGGGGCGCCGCGCGCTCCCACGGCTCGATCGCACCCGTCCGCTCCACGAGACCGGCTGACTAGGCGGTGAGCGCGAGCGTCTCCGCGGTCTCGCCGAGCAGCTCCTGCGCGACCGCGGGACGCGCGTTGAGGGTGTCGCCGTAGGTCGGGATCAGCTCGCGGAGGCGCGGCTCCCAGGCGTCGATGCGGTCAGGGAAGCAGGTCTTCAGCAGCCCGAGCATGATCGACACCGCGGTCGACGCACCCGGGGACGCGCCCAGCAGGCCCGCGATCGTGCCGTCGGCGCCGGTGACGACCTCGGTGCCGAATTGCAGCACGCCGCCCTTCTCGGGATCCTTCTTCATCACCTGGGCGCGCTGGCCGGCCTGGATGATCTCCCAGTCCTCGTCCTTCGCGGTCGGCATGAAGACGCGCAGGCTGTCGACCTTCTTCGCGTGGTTCTTCAGCAGCTCGCCGACCAGATAGGTGATGAGGCTCGGGTTGTCCCACGCGACCTTGAGCATGGGGCCGAGGTTGCCGGGCCGCACCTGACCGACGATGTCGAACCAGGAGCCCGTCTTGAGGAACTTGGGGCTGAACGTCGCGAACGGTCCGAAGAGAAGAGAGGCCTCGCCGTCGACGACGCGCGTGTCGAGGTGCGGCACCGACATGGGCGGGGCGCCCACGGATGCCTGCGAGTACACCTTGGCCTGGTGCTGGGCGACGACCGCCGGGTTGGAGGTCTTCAGGAACTGCCCGCCGATCGGGAACACCCCGTAGCCCGAGATCTCGGGGATGCCGGAGCGCTGCAGCAGCTTGAGCGCCCAGCCGCCGGCGCCGACGAAGACGAACTTCGCGCGGATCTCGCCCGGTGCGCGGCCGACGGTGCGGCGGTACTTCACACGCCAGGTGCCATCGGGCAGGCGCTTCAGGCGGCGCACCTCGGTGTTGATGCGCACGTCGGCGCCATTCTCGGCGAGCCGGTCGATGAGCTGGTGGGTCAGCGCACCGAAGTCGACGTCCGTGCCCGCCGGCATCCTGGTCGCTGCGAACGGCTCACCCTTGCGGCGCTTCTGCATGAGGAGCGGCGCCCACTGGTTGATGACGCGCGAGTCCTCGCTGTACTCGATGCCGGCGAACAGCGGCTCGTCCTTGAGCGCCTCGTAGCGCTTCTTGAGGTAGGCGACATCCTTCTCGCCGCGCACGAACGTCATGTGCGGGGTGGAGTTGATGAACGTCGACGGAGCATCGAGCACGCCCGCTTCGACGAGCGACGACCACAGTTGGCGGCTCTGCTGGAACTGCTCGTTGATCGAGATCGCCTTGGCGGGGTCGACGGTGCCGTCCTTGTTCTCCGGCATGTAGTTCAGCTCGCAGAGCGCCGCGTGACCCGTGCCGGCGTTGTTCCAGGGGTTCGAGCTCTCCTGCGCGACATCGCTCAGCCGTTCGAAGACGGCGATCTTGAGGTCGGGCTGCAGCTGCTGCAGCAGCGTGCCGAGCGTCGCACTCATGATGCCGCCGCCGATCAGCAGAACGTCGACCGTCCCCGTAGGGAGATCGCTGTCGTCAGGGCTGGGCAGGGCGTCGGAGGGCGTTTCGGTCACCAGATGATTCTAGTTCCGCCGGAAAGCACCCCCGACCGGGCGCCGGCTCCTCCCCCGAAAGTCCTGCGGTTCTTGCCGAAACGACAAGCGAGCGGATGCCGCTCAGCGCGGAATCCGCTCGCCCTCGAGTCGTCGGAGCGCAGGTCAGGCGCTGACGCCCAGATTCACCGCGACGAGCTCCGCGATCTGCACGGCGTTGAGCGCCGCACCCTTGCGCAGGTTGTCGTTCGAGATGAAGAACACCAGTCCCTTGCCCTCGGGCGCAGACTGGTCGGCGCGGATGCGACCGACGTAGGCCGGGTCGGTGCCGGCAGCCTGCAGCGGCGTGGGCACCTCCTCGAGCTTCACACCGGGGGCGCTCGAGAGCACCTCACGCGCGCGCTCGGGCGTGATGTCGCGGGCGAACTCAACGTTGATGCTCAGCGAGTGGCCGGTGAAGACCGGCACGCGCACGCACGTTCCGGCGACCCGCAGGTCGGGCAGCTCGAGGATCTTGCGGCTCTCGTTGCGGAGCTTCTTCTCTTCGTCGGTCTCGTTGAGTCCGTCGTCGACGAGGCTGCCGGCGAAGGGGATGACGTCGAAGGCGATGGGCGCGATGTACTTCTCGGGCTGGGGGAAGTCCAGCGCCGAGCCGTCGCGGGCGAGGCGCTCGACATCCCCCTGAGCGAGCACGCCCTCGACCTGGCCGAGCAGCTCCTGAACGCCGGCAAGACCCGAACCGCTCACGGCCTGATACGTGCTCACGATGAGGCGCTGGAGACCGGCCTCGTTGTCGAGCACCTTCAGTGCCGGCATGGCGGCCATGGTGGTGCAGTTGGGGTTCGCGATGATGCCCTTGCGCGCCTCGGCGATGGCGTGGGGGTTGACCTCGCTCACGACGAGCGGAACGTCGGGGTCCATGCGCCACGCGCTGGAGTTGTCGATCACGATGGCGCCCGCCTCGGCGAAGCGCGGCGCGTGCGCACGGCTGCCGGTGGCACCGGCCGAGAACAGGGCGATGTCGATGCCGCCGAGCTCGGCGGTGGCGACATCCTCCACGGTCACGGCCTGGCCCTGGAAGATGATGTCGGATCCGGCCGAACGTGCGGTCGCGAAGGCGCGGATCTCGCGCACCGGGAACCCGCGCTCCTCGAGGATGTCGATCATCGCGCCGCCGACCTGGCCGGTGGCGCCGACGATGGCGACGGAGAGTCCTGAATCGGAGATGCGGGTCATGGTGTTCCTCAGCGTGGGCACAAGCGTGGAGCGGACGCGCGGGCACCGTCGGACGCGCGGGGTTGCCCGATTCTACCGCCCTGCCGCAGCAGCAAGGTGCGCCGTTACCGTCGGCGGTACTCGTTCACGACGACACCCGTCTCGAACGGGCGGGACCGCTCCAGCGCGAACCGGGTCGGCACGTACCGGCCCGCGAACAGGGGGATGCCGTCCCCGAAGACGAACGGGTTGACCTTCACCACCAGGCGGTCGATGAGATCCACGAGCTGTGCGGCGAGCACTCCTCCCCCGCACAGCCAGATGTCGCCGCCGCTCTGCTGCTTGAGCGCGGTGACGACCTGCCGCGGGTCCTCGTCGGTGAACCGCACGCCCTCAGCGCCCGCCGGCGCGCTTCGCGTGCGGGAGAACACGATCTGCTCGAGGTGCGAGTACGGGCTCGGCATATCCGGCAGACCAACGGCGTAGGTGTTCCAGCCCATCAGAACCGTGGAGATGGAGCCCCGGCGAACGTCGAGCCCGAGAGCCTGATGGATCGGCTCCGGAATGGTGTCACCCCACTCAGGGGTGAGGACCTCAGCGTGATCGCCCTCGCTCAGGAAGGATTCGAAGCCGTGCGTCGGCGAAGCGATCCGGCCGTCCAGGCTGACGGCGACGTAGTAGACGAGTTCTCGCATGATCTTCTTTCACAACATGTGTAGTGGTTACTCGATCACAGTAACGGTTGGCCGGAGTATTCACAACACCTGTCGTGAATCAGCTACAGTGCACGCATGGCTAGGAACGATGCCCGCCGGGCCGAACTGGCTGACGCTGCGATCGCCGTGGTCGCCGACGAGGGGATGCGCGGCCTCACGCATCGCGCCGTCGATGCGCGCGCCCACGCGCCGATGGGCACCGCATCCAACTACTTCCGGTCACGGGACGCGCTGACCGACGCCATCGTCACGCGGATCGGCGAGAGACTCACCCCGGCTCCGGATGTACACGAGGAACTGGCCGCGCGCGTCCCCGGGCCCGAGCTCTTCGCGGACTACCTCCGCGACATCGTCCGCCGGCTGCTGGGCGACCGGCAGGTCGCGCTCGCACTGTTCACACTGCGGCTGGAGGCGGCGCGCAATCCCACCGTCGCCGACCGCTTGGGCCGTTGGATGCGTGCGGGCTTCGAGGCCGATGTCGCCTTCAACCGCGACGCGCGTCTACCAGGGGAGGCTTTCGACATCGCGCTGTTCCATTACGCGATCGACGGATTGATCCTCGACCGGCTCACGGTGCAGATCGACCCCGAGACGTCCACCGACGCCGTCGTCGACGCCTTCGTCGACGGGCTGCTCCGGGGCAGGATGTCGTCGTGAGGCTCGCGACCGGGCGCACCCGCGACGTCGCCTGATCTTCGAGCGGATCAGCGGACGCCGCAGCCGAAGCGGGTCAGCGACCGGAGCCGGCGTAAACGGTCGCCTCGATGTCGCCGTCCAGGCCGTACGCGGTGTGGACGACGCGCGCCGCCTCGGCGAGGTCGTCGCCGCGGACCACGACCGAGATGCGGATCTCGGAGGTCGAGATCATCTCGATGTTGATGCCCGCGACGCTCAGCGCCTCGAACAGCGTGGCCGAGACACCCGAGTGCGTGCGCATGCCGGCGCCGACGACCGAGAGCTTGCCGATCTGGTCGTCGTGGACGAGATTCTCGAACCCGATGTCGGACTGGTCGCCGGCGAGCGCCTTGAGCGCCGTCGCCGCGTCGGTCTTGGGGAGGGTGAACGAGATGTCGGTGCGGCCGGTGGCCGCGGCCGACACGTTCTGGACGATCATGTCGACGTTGGCGCCGGACTTGGCGATGACCTTGAAGATCTCCGCTGCCTTGCCCGGCACATCGGGCACGCCGATGACGGTGATCTTGGCCTGGCCGAGGTCGGTGGCGACCCCGGCGACGATCGGCTCTTCCATCTCTTCTCCCTTTTCGCCCTGGGGAACGCTCATCCCCGGGCCGAGCACATAGGTCCCCACGCTCGAGCTGAACGTGGAGCGGGCGTGGATCAGCACACGGTGGCGGCGCGCGTACTCGACGGCGCGGATGTACAGGACCTTCGCGCCGTTGGCGGCCAGCTCGAGCATCTCCTCCGCCGACACGACGTTCAGCTTCTTGGCCCTCGGCACGACGCGGGGGTCGGCGGTGAAGATGCCGTCGACGTCGCTGTAGATCTCGCAGACATCGGCCTCGAGGGCCGCGGCGAGGGCGACAGCGGTGGTGTCGGAGCCGCCGCGTCCGAGCGTCGTGATGTCGCGGGTGTCGCGGTTGAACCCCTGGAAGCCGGCGACGATGACGATCGCGCCCTCGTCGAGGGCCTCGCGCAGGCGGATCGGCGTGACGTCGACGATGCGCGCGGAGCCGTGGTCGGCGGTCGTGATCATGCCGGCCTGGCTGCCGGTGAACGAGCGCGCCTCGAAGCCCATCGAGTGGATGGCCATCGCCAGCAGCGCCATCGAGATGCGCTCTCCGCTCGAGAGCAGCATGTCGAGTTCTCGCGGGGCCGGGATCGGGGCGACCTGCCCGGCGAGGTCGAGCAGCTCATCCGTGGTGTCGCCCATCGCACTGACGGCGACGACGACGTCGTGGCCGGCGCGGCGCGTGTCGACGATGCGCTTGGCGACGCGCTTGATGCTCTCGGCATCGGCGACCGACGATCCGCCGTACTTCTGGACGATCAGCGCCACATCGAACTCCACGCGTCTATGTCAAAGGCGAGAACGGATGCCGCACTCGAGCTGAGGAACTTCACCCAGGCATCCATCTTACGGACGCGCCCATGCACGCCCGGCCATGTGTCGCGAGGGCGCCTCCTGTCGCGGGAGCGCAGACGTCGCAGCGACTCGGCGGGGCGCGGATCCGAATCCGGCCGGGCGCGGATCCGAGGGCCGCCGCTAGCATCCGAGCATGGAGCAGATCGAGGCGTGGTCGGAGTTCAACGTCGCCATGGTCGGTGCGACGGCGGCCCTCGCGGG
>NZ_MWLP01000136.1:0-4529 GCF_010634885.1 Microbacterium sp. B35-04
GACCCGGATCCGGGTCGACGAAGAGCCCTGCGGCCCACGACACGAGCAGGTAGCCGTGCGCGACCCGGCCGGGGAAGAACGGGTTCGCGGCGGCGGCCTCCTCGTTCATGTGGGCGTAGAAGAGGTCGCCGGTGAAGTTCGCGAACGTCTCGATGTCGGCGAGCGTCACCGCGCGCGAGGGCGACGCGAGCTGGTCGCCGACGGCGAGTTCGGCGAGCGACTTGCGGAACGGATGCCGGTCGGACCGGGATGCCGCACCCTGGTGCCAGACGCCGGTCAGGGCGGTCAGCATCGCGGGTGAGCCCTGCACGGCGGTGCGCTGCATGTGGTGCAGCACCGCACGGATGCCGCCCAGCTCCTCACCGCCGCCGGCGCGGCCGGGACCGCCGTGGACGAGGTGGGGCACCGGCGCGCCGTGACCGGTCGAGGTGCGGGCGTCGTCGCGGTCGAGGAACAGCAGCCGGCCGTTGTAGGCCGCGGTACGCGCCAGGAGGGTCGCGGCGACGGCGGGGTCGGAGGTGGCGACGCTCGTGACGAGCGACCCGCCACCGCGGCCGACGAGATCGGCGGCCTCGTCCACCGTGCGGTACGCCAGCACGCTGGCCACCGGGCCGAACACCTCGACGTCGTGCACCGCGTCGGGCAGGGCATCCGCCGCGCCGTCGAACCCGATCAGGATCGGGCCGACGAACGCCCCGTCGGGCGCGGGGCCGGTGGAGCCGTCCGCATGCGTCACGTCCGGGGCATCCGTTGTCCCCAGCAGGATGCGGCCGCCGGCGGCCTCCAGAGCGCCCACCGCCCGCAGCACCTCATCGCGCTGCGCGAGCGACACGAGCGGGCCCATCGTGACGCTCTCGGCGCGCGGATCGCCGACGACGACGCGCTCGGCGATCTTCGCCCGGAGCGCCTCGACGAGCGGATCGACGGAGTCTGCGGGCACGATGGCACGGCGGATCGCGGTGCACTTCTGGCCCGCCTTCGTCGTCAGCTCGACCATGAGCTGCTTCACATAGGCATCGAACTCGGGCGTGCCCGGCCCCGCGTCGGGCCCGAGCACCGACGCGTTGATCGAGTCGGTCTCGCTCGTGAAGCGCACCGCCGGAGCTGCCTGTGCGCGCAGGCGCTCCGCCGTCGACGCACTGCCGGTGAAGCCGACCAGGTCCCCGAGGCCGAGGTGCTCGAACAGACCGGGCACCGCGCCGCTCACCAACTGCAGCGACCCGGCGGGAAGCAGCCCTGTCTCGACGAGGATGCGCACCCACGCCTCAGCGACGTACGCGGTCGGTGAGGCCGGCTTCACGATCGTCGGCACGCCGGCGAGGAAGGCCGGCGCGAACTTCTCGAGTGCGCCCCACATCGGGAAGTTGAACGCGTTGATCTGCACGGCGACGCCGGGCAGCCGCGTGTACACGTGACGGCCCAGGAACGAGCCGTCCTTCGACAGCGACTCGACCGGCCCGTCGAGGTACACCTGCCCGTTCGGCAGCTCGCGGCGCCCCTTCGACGAGTAGGTGAAGAGCACGCCGATGCCGCCGTCGATGTCGTTCAGCGAGTCGCGCACCGTGGCGCCGGCCCGCTTCGACAGCTCGTACAGCTCCTCCTTGCGCGCGGTGAGGGCCTTGCCGAACTCCTTGAGCAGCAGCGCGCGCTGGTGGAACGTGAGCGCGCCCAGGCCCGCCTGCCCCACGGTGCGGGCGTGCGCGATCGCCGCGGCGAGATCGACGCCCTGCGTGCTGAGATACGTGACCACCTCGCCCGTCGACGCGTCGAGCACGGGGGCGGCGTCGTCGCCGGTATCGGGGATCCACCACTCGTCGCGCAGATAGCTGGGGAGGATGCCGGTGCGGGGCGGTTCGATCGTCCCCGCCTGCTCGATGGTCCCTGTCTGCTCGATCATCGCTGATCACTCCATTCGTAGAAACCGCGGCCGGACTTGCGGCCCAGATGTCCCTCGGCGACGAGGCGCCGCAGCAGGGGCGGCGGCGCGAACCGCTCCCCCAGCTTGCGGTGCAGTTCATCGGCGATCCCGAGGCGCACGTCGAGTCCGACCAGGTCGGTCGTGCGCAGCGGACCCATCGGATGCCGGTAGCCGAGCTCCATCGCCGCGTCGATGTCGGCGGCCGAGGCGACGCCCTCCTCGAGCATCCGGATGGCCTCCAGCCCGAGGGCGATGCCGAGGCGGCTCGATGCGAAGCCCGGGCTGTCGCGGACGACGATCGGCGTCTTGCCGAGCGCCTCGATCCACGACCGCGCGTCGTCCACGAGCCCCGGCTCGGTGGCGGCACCGGTCACGACCTCCACGAGCTGCGAGGCGGGCACGGGGTTGAAGAAGTGCAGCCCGAGAAAGCGCTGCGGCCGAGCCAGCGCCGACGCCAGGTCGTCGATGGAGATCGAGGAGGTGTTGGTGGCGAGCGCAGCGTCGGGCGAGAGCACCCGTTCCGCTCGGCTGAGGGCCGCGAGCTTGGCCTCTCGCTCCTCCGGCACCGCCTCGATCACGAGCCCGCAGCCGGCGAGGGCCGCGGCATCCGTCCCCGTCTCGATCGCCGCGGCGAGCGCGTCGTAGCCGCGGGGTGTCGCGCCGCGCTCGACGCTGCGCCGCACGGTCTCGAGCAGACGAGCGGATGCCGCAGCCGCCGCCTCGGCGTCACGCTCGACCACGACGACCTCGGCGCCGGTGAGGACGAACGCGTGCGCGATGCCCGCGCCCATGCGGCCACCGCCGATCACGCCGACGCGCTTCGGCACGCTCATCGCTTGCGGCTCTCGAGGAATGCGGCCATGCGCCGCTCCTTCTCGGGGCTCTCGAACAGCTTCGCCTGCAGTTCGAGCTCGATCTCGGGGTGCGCGGTGCGCGGCGCCAGCAGTGCGGCCTTCGTGTAGCGCGTCGCGAGCGGATCGTTCCGGGCGATGCGGTCGGCGATCGCGTGGGCCGCCGCGAGCAGGTCGGCGGGCTCGTACAGCGACGACACGAGGCCCCAGGCGACGGCGGTGTCGGCATCCAGGATCCGTCCCGTCAGCAGCATCTCGGCGGCCCGCGCCTCCCCCACGATCTCGGGCAGTCGCCACGTGGCGCCGGCCGCCGCGATGATGCCGAGGCCGGTCTCGGGGTTGCCGATCTGCAGGGCGGGCGTGCCGATGCGGATATCGGCCGCGTACGCGAGCTCGGCGCCGCCGCCGAGCGCGTACCCGTCGATCGCCGCGATCACCGGCATCGGGAGCCTCCGCACCCGCTGAAACGCGCGGGTGTTGATGCCGCGACGGGCATCGGCGCCGCGTCGCTCGCGCAGCTGCGCGATGTCGGCACCCGAGGCGAACACGCCGTCGGAGCCGGTCAGGATCAGGGTGCGCGGCTCACGCTCCAGTTCCTCGCAGAGCTCGTGCAGCCGGTCGATCATGTCCTGATCGATGGCGTTGCGCACCTCGGGACGCGTCAGAGTCGCGACGACGCGATCCGCGCGGCGCTGGATCTGGAGCGGCCCTGCACTCGAACCCGCACTCGACCCCGCACTCCACCCGGCACTCGACCCTGGCATCGGCATCCTCTCGATCCGCTCCCTCGCGGTCGCCGCCCATATTACCTAACAATCGTTCAGTAATCCTGGTCGCCGCCTCGTCGCCTGGCACCCCGCGGTCGGAGCCCGGGCTGTCGCCGAAAGCCCACGATATTCCTCGCTCACGACGGGTGTCCCGGCTGAGAGCCCGCGATCCCAACGGCGCTGACGACCACGACGCTGCGGCGCCGACCCGGGCGGCGGTGCCAGACTGGGGCGCATGTCCGCCCTGACGAGCCCCGCGAACGGCGAACCGGCGCCCGCACGGCGGGGACGCCCGGGGTACGACCGTGACCAGGTGCTCGCGGTCGCGGTGGCGCTCTTCAACGAGCAGGGCTACGACGCCACATCGGTCGCCGACCTCGCCTCGCGACTCGGTCTCACCAAGTCGGCGCTCTACCACCACTTCGATTCGAAGGAGCAGCTGCTCGCGCTCGCGCTCGACGAGGCGCTCGGGGAACTCGAGGGAATGCTCGACGCCTCCGACGCCGCGGCCGACGACCCGGCCGAGCGGCTCGGCGCCGTGTTGCGCGGTGCGGTGCGGGTGCTCGTCGACAAGCTTCCCTACGTCACGCTCCTCTTGCGGGTGCGCGGGAACAGCGACGTCGAACGGGCAGCCCTCGAGCGGCGTCGCGCGTTCGACCACCGCGTCACCGCTCTCGTCGTCGAGGCGCAGCGCGCCGGCCAAGTGCGCACGGACGTCGACGGCGCGGTCGCCACACGCCTGCTCTTCGGCATGGTCAACTCGATCGTCGAGTGGTACCGGCCCGCGGGCCCGGTCGACCGCGAGCGCCTCGCGCAAGACGTCGTCACGGTCGTCCTCGACGGCATGCGCACTCGCTGACGCTCTTCCCCCCGCCGCCCGCTGCGAAAAGCCTGGCCGGTCGCCCGACACGCGGCGTCGCGGCATCCATCATCGGCGCCGCCGTCACCGGCCCGACTTTTCGCACGGACCGGACGACGGATGCCGCGCCCCGA
>NZ_MWLP01000137.1:0-9905 GCF_010634885.1 Microbacterium sp. B35-04
CGGCTCAGGCCGGTCTCGACGCCGACACCGTGGCGTGGGACGACTACTTCCCCGCGCTGCAGCCCGCCTACGAGCGGCTCGTGGCGGCCGACTGACGCGGCGGCGTCTCGCGCGGCGGGTGCGGGGCGTTTCGTCTCGCTCGTTCCTCGCTCGCTCAACGACCGCGGGGAGCGGCGAGCGGTCCGGCAAACGCCGGTTCTCGGCATCCGGAGTCCCGCGATGTCCGGACCGCACCTGCCGCCTCGGCACGAGTGCGGCGTGCAGTCCAGGAAACGCCGGTTCTCGGCATCCCGAATCCCGCGATGTCCGGACCGCACCTGCCGCCTCGGCACGAGTGCGGCGTGCGGTCCAGGAGACGCCGGTTTGCGGCATCCGGAATCCCGCGATGTCCGGACCGTGCCTGCTGCCTGGGCACGGGCGAGGCGCGCGGTCCAGGAGACGCCGGTTTGCGGCATCCGGGATCCCGCGATGTCCGGACCGCACCCGCTGCCTTTGCACGAGTGAGGCGCGCGGTCCAGGAGACGCCGGTTTGCGGCATCCGGAATCCCGCGATGTCCGGACCGCACCCGCTGCCTGGGCACGAGTGAGGCGCGCGGTCCAGGAGACGCCGGTTTGCGGCATCCGGGATCCCGCGATGTCCGGACCGCACACCGGTGGCGGACCGCATCCACCGGTGGCGGACCGCATCCACCGGTGCCGGGACGCACCCACCGGTGCCGGGCCGCACCCACCGGTGCGCGGTCAGGACCAGACGAAGCGGAAAGTCCCGGCGATGACAGCGGCGCCGATGGCGGCGGCCATGATCGCGGCGCCGCCGAGGAGCGCCACGAGGTCGCGCGGATGCAGGCGCGAGGGCCGCGACCAGGTGCGGGGGATGTCGGAACCGAAGCCGCGCGCCTCCATCGCCATCGCGAGTTTGGTGCCCCGTCGCACCGCGAACACGAGCAGGACGAACGCCATGGAGAAGAAGCGGCGGATCGCGCCGCTGTCGCCCACGCCGCGCGCGCGACGCGCGAGGCCCATGCTGCGCCAGTCGTCGAGGAAGAGGCCCAGCGTGCGCGTGCCGGCGAGCACCCCGAGCACGAACCGGCTCGGCAGCTTCGCGACCTGCGCGAGGGCGTCGGCGAGCTCGGTCGGATCGGTGCGACCGAACAGAAGGATCGTCGGCAGCGCGAGGGCGAGCACGCGCACGCACACTGCGACGGCCAGCGCGATCGAGTCGTCGCTGATCGTCGCGTACCAGAACGACCAGTAGACGGTCCCGCCCGGCTCGGCGTACAGCAGCATGCTGATGCCCGCGACGGGTGCGAAGACGAGGATGGGCAGCATCCGCTTCAGCACCGTCATGGCGCCGAGGCCCGTCAGCGGGATGCAGGCGAGCTGCAGGGCGATCGCGACGACGGCGCTCGTGACGTCGATCGAGGCGAACAGCGGCACCGACAGCAGCAGCGCGAGCGCGATCTTGGTGACCGGGTTGACGCCGTCCAACCACGCCCTCCGCTCGGCCGCGACATCGTCCGCGCCGGTGCGCGGAGCGACGGCGGTCACGATCGCACCCGCGCCGGCAGCGTCCCCACGCCCCTACTGCTGGCCGACCCCACGCCCCCGAGATCGATGCGGTGCCCGCCGAGGTGGCGCAGCACGTCCTCGTCGTGCGTGACGGCGACGACGGTGGTGCCCGCGTCGATCTCGGACTGCAGCAGCTGCACGAGCTCGACCCAGCCGCGGCGGTCCTGCCCGAATGTCGGCTCGTCGAGCACGATCACCGGCGGCGCGTCGGCGAGTACGGTCGCCACCGAGAGGCGGCGCTTCTGTCCCCCCGACAGCGTGAACGGATTCGCGGCCGCCAGCGGCGCCAGGTGCAGGCGCTCGAGCAGCTCGTCGACGATCGCGTCGACCGCCGCCGGGTCCACTCCGCGCGAGCGCGGCCCGATCGCGAGCTCATCGCGGACGGTTGACGCGAGGAACTGGTGCTCCGGCTCCTGGAACACCGTGCCGATCCGCGTGAGCAGCTCGCGAGAGGTCCACCGCGACGGCCGGCGGCCCGACCGCCCGGCGAGCTCGGCGGCGGCCAGCACCTCGCCCGCCGCCTCCGGCAGCAGCCCGGCGAGGGTGAGCGCGAGGGTGGACTTGCCGGCGCCGTTGCGGCCGGTGATCACCGTGGCCGCGCCGCGCGGCACGCGGACATCGAGTCCGGCGCGCACGACCGTACGTCCATCGCGCGAGATCGAGAGTGCGGATGCCGCGACCGCCGCCGGCGCGTCGGCCGGCGCCGCCGCCCGCACCGGCAGATCGACCGGGCGACCGGGCACCCACACCCCCGCCGCGGCGAGCGCCTCGCCGTGACGGGCGAAGACCTCGGCCGGCGTGCCGTCGGCGAGCAGCCCGCCGTCGGCGCCGACGACGATGACCCGGTCCATCAGGTCGGCCCACACCGCCGTGCGGTGCTCGATCACCACGAGCGTCGCCCCGGTCTCGCCGAGCGCGTGCTCGATGCTCGCGCGCACCTCACGGACGCCGTCGGGATCGAGATTCGCGGTCGGCTCGTCGAGCAGCAGCACACCGGGGCGCATCGCGAGCACCCCGGCCAGGGCGAGGCGCTGCTTCTGCCCTCCCGAGAGCGACTTCGTCGGCCGGGCAAGAGGCACGTCGAGCCCGACCGCCTGGAGCGCGTCAGCCACGCGCGCCGGGATGTCGGCGGCCGGCACCCCGAGGTTCTCGCAGCCGAAGGCGACGTCGTCGCCGACCTTCGACAGGACCACGCCGGCGTCGGGGTCCTGCAGCACCAGCCCGACGCGGCCGCGGTGCGCCTCCGCCCGCTCGCCGTCGACGAGGAGCGAGCCGGTCTCGTCGCCCTCGTCGGCGCCGCCGAGGAGGCCGGCCATGCCGGCGAGCAGCGTCGACTTGCCGGCGCCCGAGGCGCCGAGGAGCAGCACACGCTCCCCCGGCTCGATCGTGAACGAGACGTCGCGGACGGCGGGCGCCCGCCGTCCGGCGTAGCGCCACCCCCAGCCCGCCGCGGTGATGCGAGCCGGGCCGGTCGCGACCATCGTCAGACCTCGCGGCGCGCTTCGCGTCCTGCCGCGAAGCGGTTGAGCGCGCCGGTGGCCGCGAGCGCCCGCACCGCGAGCCAGCCGACGAGACCGGCGAGCAGAGCGCCCGACACGATGAGCGACACGAGGTAGATCGCGTTGAACTCGAGCGTCTTGAGAATGTTGGGCGAGCTGCCGTAGAAGAGCTCGAACACCCAGGCGCCCACTGCCGCGCCGGCGCCGGCGAGCATGGCGACGGGGAGCGTGAAGCGGCGGTACAGGAAGGCGGCGAAGATCAGCTCGGCACCGAGGCCCTGGACGAGGCCCGACAGCAGGGTCGACACACCCCAAACATTGCCGATGAGCATCGAGACGATCGCGGCGATCACCTCGACGAGCAGTGCGGCGCCGGGCTTGCGGATCACCAGACCGCCGATCACGCCGCCGATCAGCCAGATGCCGACGGCGAGGCCGCCGAGGCCGGGCGTGAGGCCGTCCATGGCCGTGAACCACGCGTATCCCACCGTGTTCCAGGCCCAGAAGACGAGCCCGATGGCGACGCCGAGAACGGCGGCGACGACGATGTCGACGACCCGCCACCGCAGGCTGCGCGCGCTCTGCGGAGTGGCCGCAACGGGGGTGGATGCGGACGTGGACGTGTGCATAAGAACTCCTCCCTGCGCCGGCATGATCCGGATCAGGTTCGACGGTCGAAGCGTGGGTCGCTTCCTCTCAGCCCGGCTCACCGGACTCCCGTGGTTGTGTGACGTCAGTATACCGCCGCGATGACGGGTATTTTGGGTGGATGACCCTCGACGACGCCCCTGTACCCACGCGCCGCGCGCGCCGGGCGCAGACCGGCGACGTGCCGATCGCTCCCGGGTCCCACCCTTCGGAAAGCGGCATCCTGACCGTCGCCACGGGCGAGACGGTCGTGACGCCGCCCGGCAGCAGCACCGCTCCGGACGACGTGCCGGCCATCCCGTCGACGATCGCCACCGTGCCGCTGGGCGATCACGCTGCGACCAGCCCCACGGTGCCCGTGTTCGAGGCGGCGCCGGTGTTCGAGGCGGCGCCGGTGGTCGCGGCCGCTCCCGTGTTTCAGGCGGCGCCGATGTTCGAGGCCGCGCCGCAGACGGGATCGGTGATCCCGGGGCTCGTCCCCGAGCCCACGGTGCCTGTCGCGACCTGGGATCCCACCGGTCACACCGCCCTCCCCGAGGCCGCCGATGACCGGGTCGAGGGCGCCGCGACAGCCGGCGGTCGCATGGCGCTCGCCTGGGTCGACGAGACGACTGTCGGCCGCGCCGCGGCTCCGGGCGATCTGGCGGCTGCCGCCACCCCCTACGTCACCGTCGACGCCGACCTGCTGTCCGACGCCCCTCGACGCTCGCCGCTGCGTGCTGGTGTCGTCGTTCCCACGCTCGCGATCGCCGCGGCGTTCGGGGCCTACGCGGCGACGACGCTGCTGTGGCCGCTCCACGCCGTCGCCCCCACCGTCATCGCGATGGAGGTCCAGCCGATCGCGGCTCCCGCCGCCGCGCCGGTGTGGCCCGCGGAGGGCAGTGCTGCCGAAGGTGTCGCCGGCATCTCGGGCGCCCTCGCGTCCAGCGCCGATCCCGACGCGATCGCCAGCATCACCAAGGTCGTGACCGCGCTCGTCGTCCTCGAGGAGATGCCGCTGGCGCTGGGCGAGCAGGGCCCCGAGTTCCGCTTCACGTCGGCCGACCGCTCCCGCTACTGGCAGTACCTCAGCAACGGCGAATCGGCCCTCAACGTGCCGGTCAACGGCTCCCTCACCGAGTACCAGATGCTCGAGGGCATCCTCGTCGGCTCCGCCAACAACTACGCCGACCGCCTGGCGCAGAGCATCTGGCCCTCGGATGCCGTCTTCGCCTCGGCGGCATCGTCCTGGCTGGCCGCACACGGCGTGCCCGGCGTGACCGTGTTCGAGCCGACGGGCATGGACCCTCGCAACACCGCCAGCGCCGAGGCGCTCGTGGTGCTCGCGCAGAAGGCCCTCGCGCATCCGGTGATCGCCGAGATCGTCGCGAAGCAGTCCGTCGACCTGCCCGGCGCCGGAAACGTCAAGAACACGAACGGCCTGCTCGCCGATCCGGGCGTCGTCGGCATCAAGACGGGAACGCTGGATGCCTGGAACCTGCTGTCGGCGAAGGACATCACGGTCGGCGACACGACGGTGCGCCTGTACGCCTCGGTGCTGGGTCAGCCCGACGACGAGGCCCGGCTCGCCGCCTCACGCGCGATCTACGCACAGCTCGAGGCGGAGCTGCAGCTGAAGCCCTCGGTCACGGCGAACACCGTCGCCGGCCAGGTCGAGACCCTGTGGGGCGACGAAGTCGACGTCATCACCTCGGGCGATGCGTCGGTGATCCTGTGGAACGGCGGCAGCGGCACGGTCACCCCTGCCTACGACCTCGACGAGAGCCGCGACGCGGGCGACGTGATCGGCTCGCTCACCGTGACCGGACCGCTCGATGAGACCGCCGTCGACCTGCAGCTCGCCGCCGACATCACCGACCCGTCGCCGTGGTGGCGGCTCACGCACCCGCTGGACCTGTTCGGCCTCAACGGCTGACGCCCCGCTCGTCAGCCGGCGGACGGATGCCCGACGACGCCCTTGCGCAGCAGTGCGTCGCCGTACGTGCGGGTCTCGCCCGGTTCCCTTCGTCAGCGGATGAGGCCTTCGGCGGCCAGGTCGTCCCACAGCGCGCCGGGGATGTCGACCGCCATCAGCTCCGCGTTCCGGCGCAGCTGCTCGGGTCGGCTCCCGCCCACGACGACCGAGCGGACGGCCGGCTCCCGCAGCGCGAACTGCACCGCTGCAGCCGGCAGCGGCACGTCGTGGGCGCGACAGACGGCGACGATGCGCTGCAGGTGCTGCCACAGCGGCTCCGGCATCCGTCCGTACTCGTACCGGTCGTCGCGAGAGGGCTCGTCCTTCGCCAGCAGGCCGGAATTGAACACGGATGCCGCGACCACGCCGGTCTCGTGCTCGTGGCACGCGGGGAGCACCTCCTCGGCGGCAGGCTGCTCGAGCAGCGTGTAGCGGCCCGCGACCATGATGAGATCGAGATCGGCGCTGCGCACGGCCGCGGCGAGCGCGTCGGCGGTCATCGAGCCGATGCCGACGGCGTCGACGGCACCCTCCGCGCGGAGCTGCTCGAGTGCCGGGAAGGCCTCCTGCAGCGCGAGGTCGAGGTCGTGGCGCTCGGGGTCGTGCAGGTAGAGGATGTCGACCCGGTCGAGCCCGAGGCGGTCGAGCGACTCGTCGAGGCTGGCGCGGATGCCGGCCTCGGAGAAGTCCCACTCGCGGCGCAGCGTCGTGCGCACGTGGAAGTCGGCGGCGAGGTCGAGCGCGCCGTCGTCGTGGGGGTTCGCACGGAGCAGCCTCCCCGCCTTCGTCGAGATCACGAACTCGTCGCGGGGCTTCGTCTGCAGGAACGCGCCGAGCCGCCGCTCCGAGAGGCCGAGGCCGTAGTGCGGCGCGGTATCGAAGTAGCGGATGCCGCTCTCCCACGCGGTCTCGAGGATGGCCCAGGACTGCCCGTCGGTGAGCTCGCGGAAGAGGTTGCCGATGTTCGCGGCGCCGTAGCCGAGGCGGGTCAGCGCGGGCGTGCGCGGCTCAGACGGCGACACGAGCGGCCTTCCACTCGTACTCCGCGCGGCTCGCGGCCTTCATCTCCATGCCGATCCCCGGTGCGAGCGGGGCGCGGTAGGCGCCTCCCTGCACATCGGTCGGCACGACGAAGTGCTCGTGCAGGTGGTCTACGTACTCGATCATGCGACCTTCGCGGCTGCCGCTGACCGCCACGAAGTCGAACATCGAGAGGTGCTGCACCGCCTCGCACAGCCCGACGCCCCCGGCGTGCGGGCACACCGGCACACCGAACTTCGCAGCGAGCAGCAGGTTCGCGATGTTCTCGTTGACGCCGCCGACGCGCGCGGCGTCGATTTGCATGACCGCGATGGCGTCCGCCTGCAGCAGCTGCTTGAAGATCACGCGGTTCTGGGCATGTTCGCCGGTCGCCACGCGCACGGGGGCGACGCCGCGGGCGATCTCGGCATGGCCCAGCACGTCGTCGGGGCTCGTGGGCTCTTCGATCCACGCGATGCCGAACTCGGCGAGCGCGTTCACCCAGGCGATGGCCTCCGACACCTCCCAGCGCTGATTCGCGTCGATCGCGATCGGGAAGTCGGGCCCGCACACCTCGCGGGCGACGCGCAGGCGGCGGATGTCGTCCTCGAGGTCGGCGCCGACCTTGAGCTTGATCTGGCCGAAGCCGTCGGCGATCGCCTCACGGCAGAGTCGCGCGAGCTTCTCGTCGGAGTAGCCGAGCCACCCGGGGCTGGTGGTGTAGGCCGGGAAGCCGCTCGCGAGCAGTTCGCGCTCGCGGTCGGCGCGGCCGGGCTCGGCGTCGCGGAGGATCTGAAGCGCGTCCTCGGGGGTCAGCGCGTTGGTGAGGTAGCGGAAGTCGACGAGCGCAACGATCTCCTCGGGGCTCATGCGTGAGAGCAGCTGCCAGAGCGGGAGCCCGGCGCGCTTGGCCTTGATGTCCCACAGCGCGTTCACGACCGCGCCGATCGCCATGTGCATGACGCCCTTCTCAGGGCCCAGCCAGCGCAGCTGCGAGTCGCCGATGAGCTCGCGATTCGTCGCCCCCATGTCATCCAGGAGCGGCTCCAGCTCACGACCGACCAGGTGCGCGGCGAGGGCGTCGAGCGCCGCGACCTGCACGTCGTTGCCCCGGCCGATCGTGAACACGAAGGCGTGCCCGTCGGCGCGGTCTGCAGTGTCCGTCACGATGCGGAGGTAGGCCGCGGAGTAGTCGGGATCGGGGTTCATCGCGTCGGAGCCGTCGAGGCTGAGCGATGTGGGGAATCGAATGTCTGTCGTCTCGAACGCGACGATGCGGCTCACGGGGCGGTCTCCTGCGGTTGCGGCTCGCGAGATCGAACCGCTCGCAGTGTAAACATCCGATGTCTATACTGTCAATCACGCCCCGCGGGGTGCGACGGCATCGACGCCACCCGCATCGAGAATTCAGGAGAGCAATGAAGTTCGCGCGCCTCGGCGAGTCCGGCAACGAGATCCCCGTCGTCCTCGACGGCGATCGTCGCCTGGATCTGCGCCCGCTCACATCCGATGTCGACGGCCGGTTCCTGGCCGACGATCCCCTCGGCCGCACTGCCACCGCGATCGCCGCCGGGCTCCTGCCCGAGCTGCCGGACGCCGACTCCCTCCGCATCGGCGCCCCCATCGCGCGGCCGAGCGCCGTCATCTGCATCGGCCAGAACTACGCAGCGCACGCGCGCGAGTCCGGCGCCGAGCCGCCGACCGTGCCCATCATCTTCTTGAAGACGCCGAACACCGTCGTCGGGCCGAACGACGCCGTGACGATCCCACGCGGCAGCGAGAAAACCGATTGGGAGGTCGAGCTCGGCGTCGTGATCGGCCGCCGTGCGGCGTACCTCGACAGCCTCGACGAGGTCGACGGGCATATCGCCGGCTATGTCGTCGCCAACGACGTCTCGGAGCGCACGTTCCAGATGGAGGTCTCGGGCGGGCAGTGGTCCAAGGGCAAGATCGCCCCCGGCTTCAATCCCACGGGACCGTGGCTGGTCACCCCCGACGAAGTCGACGCGCAGAACCTCGAGCTGAAGAGCTTCGTCAACGGCGAGCCCCGTCAGCACTCGAACACGAGCGACATGATCTTCGACGTGCGCACCATCGTGCACCATCTCTCGCAGTACGTGACGCTCGAGCCCGGCGACCTCATCCTCACCGGCACCCCGCAGGGCGTGGCGTTCGGCGGCAAGTTCCCGTATCTCAAGGCCGGCGACGTCGTCGACATCGAGATCGAGGGCCTCGGCGCGCAGCGCCAGGAGTTCACGGCATGGGAGAAGGCGCGATGAGCGGACAGCTGGACGGACTGGTCGCCGTCGTCACCGGCGGCGCCTCGGGCATCGGCGCCGCGATCGCGAGCGCGCTGGGCGACGAGGGCGCCGAGGTCGCCGTGCTCGACCGCGACACGTCGGGCGCCGACCCCCGCTTCGCCGCGTTCACCGCGGACGTGTCGGACCGCGCCGCCGTCGACGCCGCGATCGCCGCGGTCGGCGAGCGCTTCGGCCGTATCGACATCCTCGTGAACAACGCCGGCATCGGCGCGCAGGGCGAGGTCGCCGCGAACGACGACGAGGAGTGGGCGCGCGTGCTGTCGATCAACGTCACCGGCATCGCGCGCGTGAGCGCCGCGGCACTGCCGTGGCTGCGGCGGTCGCCCACCGCGGCGATCTGCAACACGTCGTCGATCGCCGCGACCGCCGGCCTGCCGCAGCGCGCCCTGTACAGCGCGTCGAAGGGTGCGGTGCTGTCCCTCACGCGCGCGATGGCGGCCGACCACCTGCGCGAGGGCATCCGCGTCAACGCCGTCAACCCGGGCACCGCCGACACCCCCTGGATCGGTCGCCTGCTCGCCGGCGCGGCCGACCCCGCGGCCGAGCGGGCGGCGCTGGAGGCCCGGCAGCCGCACGGGCGCCTGGTGTCGGCCGACGAGGTCGCCGCAGCCGTGCTCTACCTCGTCAGCCCGCGTGCTGGGTCGACCACGGGCACCTACATCGAGGTGGACGGCGGGATGTCGCCCCTCCGCCTCCGCCCCGCCACCTCCTGAGTCGCCCCCGACCTCCCGGTCGTTGAGCGAGCGAGGTACGAGCGAGACGAAACGCCCGCAGCCCGGCGCAGGAGGTCGGTCCGGAGCGTTTCGTCTCGGTCGCTGGCGCTCCCTCGCTCAACGACCGGGCCCGCTGAGTCGCGCCGATTCCCCGGTCGTTGGGCGAGCGAGGTACGAGCGA
>NZ_MWLP01000138.1:0-6119 GCF_010634885.1 Microbacterium sp. B35-04
CCGGTCGTTGAGCGCGCGAGGAACGAGCGAGACGGACGCCCAGAACACGGCACTGACCGTGGACCCCGCGCGTTTCGTCTCGCTTCGCTCGCTCAACGACCGGAAGGAATAGAGCTGATGCCGCAGCGGGTTGTCGAAGGGGATGAGTACCGCCATATCCACCCCGGCCCTGTCCGTCCTCGACCTCGTCCCGGTGCGCACCGGCCAGACGAGCGCGCAGGCGGTCGCGGCATCCCTGTCCGTCGTCGACGCCGCTGATCGGCTGGGCTACCGCCGTTACTGGTTCGCCGAGCACCACAACATGCCCGCGGTGGCCTCGACGACGCCACCCGTACTGGCGGCGGCCGCAGCGGCACGGACCTCGCGCATCCGCCTCGGCTCGGGCGGCGTCATGCTGCCGAACCACTCTCCGCTCGTGGTCGCCGAGCAGTTCGCGGCGCTCGAAGCGCTGGCTCCGGGCCGCATCGACCTCGGTCTGGGCCGCGCGCCGGGGTCGGACCCGGTCATCACGCAGCTGCTGCGCCAGAGCGGCACCACGAGCGACGTCGAGCGCTTCCCCGACCACGTGCGCGACATCATGTCGCTCGTCGCCCCGGACGGCGCCTCGCTGCGCTTCACGTCGGGCGGCACCTACGACGTTCACGCGACTCCCGCGGCGACCACGACGCCCGAGGTGTGGCTGCTCGGCTCCAGCGACTACTCGGCGCAGCTGGCGGCATCCCTCGGCCTGCCGTACGTCTTCGCCAACCACTTCTCCGGCGAGGGACTCGAGCGCGCGCTCGACCTGTACCGGACGGCGTTCGTCCCGTCCGAGACTCTCGCCGCGCCCCGCACCTTCCTCACCGCCAACGTGCTCGTCGCCCCGACGGCCGAGGAGGCCGAGGCCCGCGCCCTGCCGAACCTGCGCATGACCGCGCGCCTGCGCACCAACAAGCCCCTCGTCGCGCTCGAGACCGTGGAGCAGTCGATCGCCGGGGCGGCCGACTTCGCCGGCCTCGGCGAGACGTTCATGGCGTCGGCCCGGGCGAAGTGGTTCGTCGGCACCGCCCCGGCCGTGGCATCCGATCTGCGATCCTTCGCCGCCCGGCACGAGGTCGACGAGGTCATGATCTCGCCGATCGCCGGTTCGTACGAGAACGAGCCGATGGATGCCGCCCCCGGCCGCCTGCAGACGCTCGAGCTGCTCGCCGCCGAGCTCGGCCTCGCGTCCTGACGCGCGGGGTGAGCCTGGTTACCAGGCGACGAGCTTGTGCGGGGTGACCTCGATGAGCACCGAGTAGCGCTCGGCCATGGTTGCGGTCGTGAGCCCCAGACGCTGCAGCCATGCGTCGTACTTCGCCGTGTACGCGTCGCCGATGCGCTCGACCCACGCGCTCGAGGGCTCCGCAGAGATCGCGGCCGTACCGCGCAGCACGGTGAGCTGCTCGCCGTCGGCGCCCGCTTCCAGGTGCAGGAGAACCCGGTCGTTCGCGCGGAGATTGCGGACCTTCACCGTCTCGGGCTCGCTCATGATCAGCGCGCGCCCGTCGCGCCACAGGAACCAGATGGGCACGGCGTGCGGGTAGCCGTCGCGGCCGATCGTTCCGAACCAGGCGACCTGCTCGGTCTCGAGGCGTCGGAGCGCGCGGGCGTGGACGTCGTTCGCGGGGTCGAAGGCGAACGCCGCCGCGGTCACTCCTGCACCTCGGGCTCACCCGAGATCAGGCCGCGCAGCCAGTCGCGCGCCTCGACGAAAACGTCGTCGGCGTACCGCTCCGGGTAGCGGACGACAGCGCGGTCCGCGCGCGGGTACGACCCCAGGAACGTGACGCGCGGGCTGAAGCGACGCAGCCCGAGGAGGGCGTCGGCCATGCGCTCGTCTTCGAGGTGCCCATCGGCATCCACCACGAAGCGGTACCGACCGAGCTCGTCGCCGATCGGGCGGGAGGCCAGCAGCGACAGGTTGATGCCGCGCGTCGCGAACTGCTCGAGCATCTCGAGCAGGGCGCCGGGGTGGTCGTCGGGCAGCTCGACGATGAGCGAGGTCTTGTCGGCACCGGTCGGCGGCGGCGGCACGACGGTGCGGCTCACGAGAACGAAGCGGGTGACCGCGTTGGGGTTGTCGCCGATGTTCGAGGCGAGCAGCTCGAGCTCGTGGTGCTCGAGGATGCCGGGCGGCGCGATCGCGGCATCCGCGTCACTGGATCCATCGAGAAGGCTCATCGCACTGGCGACGTTGCTGGCCGCGGGCACATGGGCGTGGGCCGGCAGCGCGTCCGAGAGCCACCGCAGGCACTGCGCATAGGCGACGGGATGCGCCGCGATGAGCGACACGTCCTCGAGCCGCGCGCCCGGTCGCCCGACCAGCATGAACTCGACCGGCACGAGGTACTCCCCCACGATCCGCAGGCCGGGCACCGTCGCGAGGGCATCCTGCGCGGTCGACACACCGCCGTCGACGGAGTTCTCGATCGCGATCATCGCGGCGTCGGAGCGGCCCTCGACGACGTCGGCGAGCGCCTCGCCGACGTTGCGGACCGGCCGCCACTCGTGGCCGCGCGCCTCGGGCACCTGGGCGAGCGCCGCCTCGGTGAACGTGCCCGCCGGGCCCAGATAGCTGTAGGTACGGCGGGTGGGAACGGATGCCTCGGCGGAGGCGACGACCTCGGAAGTCACGCGTGCCAGCCTAGCCCGGGCCGTGCGGGCCGGTCCCGCAGCCCGCCGCGTCGGCATCACATCCCGTAACGGGCGCAGGATCGCCGGCGCCGGCCGCGTTCGCAATTCAGGCAGACCACCCCGGATGGGCCGATTCCGCCGCCTCACGGGCGTGTCTGCCTGAGTCATGCGCACCCCCAGCCGCATAAGAAACACCCGTATTGCGTCAAGCCCGTGCGAGCACAGGCCCGCGACAGGCAGACTGGGACGCATGAGTCGCGCAGGACAGCCCGCCGAAGCATCCGATCTCGTCGACATCGATGAGGTGATCTCCGCCTACTACGACATCACCCCGGATCCCGCGGTGCCCGAGCAACGCGTGGCGTTCGGCACCAGCGGCCATCGCGGCTCGTCGCTGACGGGCAGCTTCAACGAGACCCACATCCTCGCCACGACCCAGGCGATCGTCGACTACCGCCGGGCGCAGGGCATCGAGGGGCCCCTCTTCCTGGGCCGCGACACGCACGGCCTGTCGCTTCCCGCCGAGCGCAGCGCCATCGAGGTGCTGGTCGCCAACGGCATCGACGTGCGCGTCGACGCCCGCGACTCCTGGGTGCCGACTCCCGCGCTCAGCCACGCCATCCTCACGTACAACCGCGGGAAGGATGCCGCCGACCCGAGCCGCTCGGACGGCATCGTGGTGACCCCGAGCCACAACCCGCCCCGCGACGGCGGCTTCAAGTACAACCCGCCGAACGGCGGACCGGCCGACACGGACGCGACCGGCTGGATCGCCGACCGGGCGAACGAGCTCATCGCCGCGAACCTCGAGGGCGTGGCGCGCACGCCGTTCCGCGACCTCGACGCCGACACGCTCGGCGAGTACGACTTCCGCGACGCCTACGTGCGCGACCTGTCGAACATCATCGACGTCGAGGCGATCCGCCGCGCCGGCGTGCGCATCGGGGCCGACCCGCTGGGCGGCGCCTCGGTCGAGTACTGGGCCCTGATCGCGGAGGTGCACGGTCTCGACCTCACGGTCGTGAACCCCGACGTCGACCCGACGTGGCGGTTCATGACTCTCGACTGGGACGAGAAGATCCGCATGGACCCGTCGTCGCCGTCCGCGATGGCGGGCCTGATCGGCCGCCGCGACGAGTACGACATCCTCACCGGCAACGACGCCGATGCTGACCGCCACGGCATCGTCACGCCCGACGCGGGGCTGATGAACCCCAACCATTACCTCGCCGTCGCGATCGACTACCTGTACTCGCACCGCCCGGAATGGCCGGCGGATGCCGCGATCGGCAAGACGCTCGTCAGCTCGATGATCATCGACCGCGTGGCCGCGTCGCTGGGGCGCGAGCTGCTCGAGGTGCCGGTCGGCTTCAAGTGGTTCGTCCCCGGCCTTCTCGACGGCTCGGTGGCGTTCGGCGGCGAGGAGTCGGCGGGCGCGTCGTTCCTGCGCCGCGACGGGAGCGTCTGGACGACCGACAAGGACGGCATCCTGCTGTGCCTCCTCGCTGCCGAGATCCTGGCGGTGACCGGCAAGACGCCGTCGCAGCGCTACGCGCAGCTCGAGGCCGAGTTCGGCGCCTCGGCCTACCAGCGCGTTGATGCTCCGGCATCCCCCGCGCAGAAGGCCGCGCTCGGAAAGCTCGCGCCGGAGGCGGTGACGGCGACCGACCTCGCCGGCGAGCCCATCACCGCGAAGCTGTCGCATGCGCCCGGCAACAGGGCCGCGATCGGCGGTCTCAAGGTGCAGACCGAGCACGCATGGTTCGCCGCGCGCCCTTCGGGCACCGAGGACGTCTACAAGCTCTACGCCGAGTCGCTCCGCGGCCCCGGGCACCTGGCGCAGGTGCAGGCCGAGGCGCGCGAGGTGGTGTCGCAGGCGCTCGCCGGCGCCTGACCCCCTGGTCGTTGAGCGAGCGAGGCACGAGCGAGACGAAACGGGCCCGACCCGCGTAGGGTCGGGCGCATTTCGGTACGCCCTCAGACAGACGAATCGCCCGAACCCACGCGAGGGACGCGTGGGTTCGGGCGACGTGCGTCAGGCCCGGGAGCCTGTCAGGAGCGCGTGACGCCCCGGCGACGCGTGAACAGGACGTACAGTCCGAGCACGATGATCGATCCGAGGATGGATCCGATGATTCCCGCCGGCTGCAGGAAGCCGCCGTTCGGGTCGCTGCCGAAGATCAGGAAGCCGAGGAAGCCGCCGACGAACGAGCCGATGATTCCGAGCACGATGGTCAGCAGGATACCCATGCTCTGCTTGCCGGGGATGACGGCGCGAGCGATGAGGCCGGCGATGAGGCCGATGAGGATCAGGCCAAGAATTGTCCAGAGCATTGTTTCTCCTTCGTCTCGTGGACACTGCGGGGGGTGCGGTGTCTCGGGTGAGATGTCACGACGCTAGCGCCCATCCGAATCGCCATGCTCCCCCTACCGCCGCGGCGCGAAAAGCGCTATACGCGCGCCGCGCGCCCGCCGGGAAGCGTTTTCCTGGAATCTGCGACACAATGAACGGGTGCCCGATCTGACGCTCCGCCTCGATGAGGCCGACCTCACCGTGACCTTCGCCGGCGTGGACATCGCCCGCTACGCCTTCGCCCCCGGAGGTGCACCGTCGGAAGGGCCGAAGCCGTTCCTGCACCCCGTCCGCGCGCTCGACGGCGCACCGCTCACGGCCTACCGGCCGTGGGACCACCGCTGGCACAAGGGTCTGCAGATGACGTGGACCCACGTGTCGGGACAGAACTTCTGGGGCGGCAACACCTATCGCCCCGAACACGGCGACTACGCCCTGCTCGACAATGTCGGCCGCATGCGCCACGACGGGTTCGCGGCGATGACCGCGGAGGGACCCGAGGTGTCGTTCACCGAAGACCTCACCTGGATCACGGCGGACGGCGAAGACTGGGTCGCCGAGACGCGGACCCACCGCTTCCACGGCGTCGACGCCGCGCGCGGCCTGTGGATTCTCGACTTCTCGACGACGCTGCGCAACGTCTCGGGGCGGGACCTCGAGTTCGGAAGCCCGACCACGCAGGGCCGCCCGAACGCCGGCTACACCGGCTACGTGATCCGGATGCCGCGCGCCTGGACCGGCGGCCGTGTGCTGGCGGGCGGGTTACCCGACGACGCCGGTGCCGACGCGGTGATGGGCCTCGAAAGCCCGTGGGTCGCCGTGTCAGGATCGCACGACGAGTACGACGGCGGAGGCACGGTGCTCGCGTTCGCCGGGACCTCGTCCGGCGGGCCGGCGATCCGGTGGTTCGTGCGCAGCGAGCCCTTCCCGATCCTCGCGCCCTCCCCCTCGTTCAACGAGCACATCGTGCTCGCGCCGGGGGCCGACCTCTCGCTCGCGCACCGGCACGTCTTCGGCGACCGCATCTGGACCCCCGAGGAAACGCGGGCCTTCGCGGTCGATCTCGCGCCCTGACGCGCGCCGAGGTCTCCGCCGGGTGCAGGCGTTTCGT
>NZ_MWLP01000139.1:0-6700 GCF_010634885.1 Microbacterium sp. B35-04
GCTGCCACTCCACTCGCCGCTGGCGCGTCGAGCGGAGCCTCCGGCGGCGGGGGCCCAGGCGGGTCGAGCGGAGCCTCCGGCGGCGGGGGCCCAGGCGGGTCGAGCGGAGCCTCCGGCGGTGGGGGCCCAGCCGCGAACCGCTGTTCGTGGAAGTGGTCGATCGGGCCGTTGCCCTCACCCACCCCCAGAGCGTCGGCGTGCGCGAGCGCGCCGGTGAGCCACGTCTTCGCGCGCACCAGGGCATCGGGCCACGTCGCACCGCCCGCGCGGAGGGTCGCCATCGCAGACGAGAGCGAGCAGCCCGTGCCGTGGGTGTTCCGGGTCGCGACGCGTGTGCCGCCGACCTCGTGGACCGCACCGTCGGCCGCCACGACCGCGTCGGGGCAGTCCGCGCCGTCGAGATGCCCGCCCTTGAGCAGCACTGCCGTCCCCGTCTCGCTCGCGAGAGCCCGCGCGTCGGCGAGTGCCTGCACCCAGGCTGTCGCCCGTGGGCGGCGGACGAGCACGGCCAGCTCCGCGAGGTTCGGGGTGATGAGATCCACCTCGCGCGCGAGTGCGCGCAGCGCCTCCTCGGCGGCGGGGTCGAGCAGCCGGTCGCCGCTGGTCGCCACCATGACCGGGTCGAGCACGACGATCGGCGGGCGCACGCGGTCGAGCCACTCCCGCACGGCGCCGATGATCTCGGCGGACTGCAGCATCCCGATCTTCACTGCGTCGATCTCGACGTCATCCGACACGGCGTCGAGCTGCGCGACGAGGAACGCCGTCGGCGGCACATGCACCTCGCGCACGCCGCGTGTGTTCTGGGCGACGAGGGCGGTCACCACCGCCATGCCGTAGCCGCCCAGCGCGGCGATGGACTTGAGGTCGGCGTGGATGCCCGCGCCGCCCGTGGGGTCGGTGCCGGCGATGCTCAGCACGCGCGGGATCGCGTGCCCGCGATGCGGCGCCTCCTCGACGGCGGGTTGCGCGACGAGCGCGCCGCTCACCGCGCCACCTCCTGGGCCTCGAGCGTGAGCGCGTCGGCGGCGCTGCGGAGGGCGCGCGACGCCGCAGCGGGATCGTCGGCTCCGCAGATCGCCGAGACCACCGCGACACCGGCTGCGCCGGCTTCCCGCAGCGGTGCGACGTCGCTCAGGCGCACTCCGCCGATCGCGACGCAGGGCACCCTCGTGCTCGTCGCGAACGCTGCGAAGCCGTCGATGCCGAGCGCCGGCGGGTGGTCGGGTTTGGTGGAGGTCGGCCGGATCACGCCGACTCCGAGGTAGTCGACGGTGCCGGAGAGCAGAGCGGATGCTGCAGCCCGGTGCTCCGGCGAGTTCGCCGTCCACCCGATGACGGCGTCCGCGCCGAGCAGGCGTCGCGCCGTCTCAGGCGGCAGGTCGGCCTGGCCGAGGTGGACGCCGTCGACGCGTGCTCCCGCATCGCGGGCGGCGACCGCGACGTCGACGCGGTCGTTGATCAGGAGCAGGCAGCGGCGGTCGACGACATCCGCCATCCGCACCGCCTGCCGCAGCAGTTCGCGCGCGCTGACGGACTTGGCGCGCAGCTGAACGACGTCGACTCCTGCGCCGACCGCGGCGTCGACGACGTCGAGCAGCCGGTCGAACGGCACGCGGTCGTCGGTCACGAGATGCACCGCGAGGCGCCCGGCGGTGCGGATCATCGAGCCGCGAGCGCGCCCGCGACGCGCGCATCGAGTTCGGCGGGCGCCGCTGCCACGGCGTCGAGCGCATCCAGGAAGGCCACGGCGAACGATCCCGGCCCCTCCGACCGCGCCGCGGCCCGCTCCGAGGCGACCGCGTAGAGGGCGGATGCCGATACCGCAGCCTCCAGCGGGGCGCACACACCGAGCAGCGCGGCCATCACCGCGCCGAGCGAGCAGCCGCCGCCGGTGACGCGGGTGAGGAGCGCGTGGCCGCCGTGGATCCGCACGATACGCTCGCCGTCGGTCACGAGATCTACCGGGCCCGACACGGCGACCACGCCGCCGGACCGCAGCGCGAGCGATCGCGCGGCGCCGGCTGCGGCATCCGTGCCGTCCGTGGCATCGACGCCGCGACCACCGGCGCCCTCACCGGCCAGCGCAAGGATCTCGGAGGCGTTGCCGCGGATGATCGCCGGACGGTGCTCGAGCAATTCGGCCGCGAGAGCCGTGCGCACCGGGAGCACACCGACCGCGACGGGGTCGAGCACCCACCGCGACGTGTGACGAACGGCCTCGCGGGCGGCATCGCGCTGCTCGGCGGTCGGGGTGCCGAGGTTGACCAGCACACCGTCGGCGACGCCTGCGAACAGTCCCGCCTCACCCGGGATGTCGCACATCGCCGGCGCCGCGCCGACGGCGAGGAGGGCGTTGGCGGTGAAGTTCGTCACCACCGCGTTGGTGATGCATTGCACCAAGGGCGAGGCCTCGCGCAGCGCCGTCAGCCCGGCGGCGGGGGAGAGGGTGGACAGGTGGTCTTCGGCGCGCGCGTTCATCGCGACATCCCTTCGCTCGCATGATCGAGATCAGGTTCGACGGGTGTCTTCTCAGCCCGCCGCGCGGGCACCCCGTGTCACTGCCGAGCAATCTAGCAGGCGGCGCGAGCGGCCACCGCGATGTCGGCACCACGCCGTAGGCTGGGGGAGTGACCACCGCCCTCTATCGCCGTTACCGACCCGAGTCGTTCGGCGAGATGATCGGGCAGTCGCAGGTCACCGAACCGCTCATGACGGCGCTGCGCAGCGACCGGGTCGGGCACGCGTACCTCTTCTCGGGCCCTCGAGGCTGCGGAAAGACCACGTCGGCGCGCATTCTGGCGCGCTGCCTGAACTGCGCCCAGGGACCGACCGACACGCCCTGCGGCGAGTGCGACAGCTGCGTCGAGCTCGGCCGCGGCGGCGGTGGCTCGCTCGACGTCGTCGAGATCGACGCCGCGAGCCACAACGGCGTCGACGACGCCCGCGACCTGCGCGAGCGGGCCGTGTTCGCCCCGGCCCGCGACCGGTTCAAGATCTTCATCCTCGACGAGGCGCACATGGTCACGCCGCAGGGCTTCAACGCCCTGCTCAAGCTCGTCGAAGAGCCGCCCGACCACGTCAAGTTCATCTTCGCGACGACCGAGCCCGAGAAGGTCATCGGCACGATCCGCTCGCGTACCCACCACTATCCGTTCCGCCTGGTGCCGCCGGCGGCCATGCTCGAGTACGTCGAGCAGCTGTGCGGGCAGGAGGGCGTCGACGTCGAGCGGGGCGTGCTGCCGCTCGTCGTGCGCGCCGGCGGCGGCTCCCCGCGAGACACGCTGTCGCTGCTCGACCAGTTGATCGCCGGCTCCGAGGACGCGAAGGTCACGTATGCGCGCGCCGTCGCGCTGCTCGGCTACACGCACGCCGAGCTGCTCGACGAGGTGGTCGACGCCTTCGCCGGCTCCGACGCCGCGGCGGCGTTCGCGGCGGTCGACCGCGTCGTGCAGACCGGTCAGGACCCGCGCCGCTTCGTCGACGATCTGCTCGAGCGCCTGCGCGACCTCATCGTCGTGTCGGCGACCGGTCAGGGCGCTGCCGCGGTGCTGCGTGGCGTGTCCGCCGAGGACCTCGCGCGCATGCAGCGTCAGGCCGACGCGTTCGGCACGTCGCGTCTCTCGCACATCGCCGACCTCGTCATCGCCACGCTCGATGACATGACCGGCGCGACCTCGCCCCGGCTCCAGCTCGAGCTCATGGTCGCGCGCGTGCTCGCGCGCGGAGCGGGCAGTGCGCCTGCGGCGGTGCCCGCGGCTGCGCCCACCGCTACCGCGACGCCCGCCGCCGTGAGTGCGCCGGCCGCCGCGCCCGCGCCCGCTCCCGCTGCCACGCCGACCACCGCTCCAGCGCCCACCACCGCGCCTGCGCCGACCACCGCGACACAGTCCGCGGCGCCGACCACCGCGCCCGCCGAGCCGGCGCCGGCCGGACCGGTCACGCTCGAGCGGCTGCAAGCGGCCTGGCCGCAGGTGCTCGGCCACCTCGAGAACGTCAGCCGCTCGTCGTGGATGCTCGCGTCGGGTGCGCGCACCGCAGCGCTCGACGATGACGTGCTGACGCTGGCGTTCGCCAGCCAGAGCGACGTCGCCAAGTTCAAGCAGCTCGCCGCTGGCAAGGGCCCCAGCGAAGACCTTCGCCAGGCGATTCTGGCTGTGCTCGGCATCCGTGTGAAGTACATCGCCCGTCATGATGCCGGCGGTGGGCCGGGCGGTCCCGCTGCGGGCAGCTCGGGTGACTCGGCGGGTCCCGCGGGCGGTCGCGCCGCGGCGGTTCCCGGGCGCCAGGAGCAGCGTGAATCGTCCGCAACGGAAGCGCTCGCGTCGCGGCGCGCGGCCTCCACCGCGCCGACCCCGTCGCCGCAGGCATCCGTGTCGCCGCAGGCATCCGTGTCGCCGCAGGCATCTGTCTCGCCGCAGGCATCCGCTTCGCCGCCGGCGCAGGCGCAGGCGCCCGCGTCGGCGTCCCGCGCCGCAGCACCCGGCGGCTCGACGGCCGGCCGGCCGGCGTCGGCGCGCGCGTCTCGCCCGTCGGCACACGCCGCGCCGTCCGCCGCCTCTGCTGCGGCCGCACCGGTCACCGATTGGGCCGTCGCCGCGATCCCCTCCGACGACGACGCTCCACCGCCCGACCCGGGCCCGGCGGCGATGCCTGTCGAGACGCCCGGCCAGTTCGCGGTCGACGACGAGCCCGAAGATGCAGCGGCCACGGCGACGCGCGTGGCGACATTGGCGCCGCCCCGCGAGGGCGACGTGCTTCCGCGCACCGAGGTCGTCCCCTCCGTCGAGCGCGACGACGACGAGACCGAAGACGACCAGCCGGATGTCGTCGCCGACGTCCCGGTGCCGCCGACGGTCGCACCGCCCCTGACTCCGGCGGTCACGACGCGCAATGGCGGCGTGCAGCGCTACGGCGAGGCGGTGGTGCGCCAGGTGCTCGGAGCCACGTTCCTGCGCGAGGAGCCCTACGAGCCGCCGACGAGGTTCAGCTAGCCCATGTACGACGGCATCGTCCAAGACCTCATCGACGAATTCGGCCGCCTGCCCGGGATCGGTCCCAAGTCGGCGCAGCGCATCGCGTTCCACATCCTGCAGACGCCCAACTTCGACGTGTCGCATCTCGCCGAGCTGCTCAGTGTGGTGCGCGAGCGCGTGCGCTTCTGCGAGGTGTGCGGCAACGTCTCCGAGCAGGAGCGGTGCTCGATCTGCCGCGACCCGCGCCGCAACCAGACGCTCGTCTGCGTCGTGGAAGATGCGAAGGACGTCGCCGCGATCGAGCGAACGCGGGAGTTCCGAGGGCTGTACCACGTCCTCGGCGGCGCCATCAGCCCGATCGCCGGCGTCGGCCCCGACGACCTGCGCATCACGCAGCTCATGCAGCGGCTCGCCGACGGCACGGTGCAGGAGGTCATCCTCGCGACGAACCCGAATCTCGAGGGTGAGGCGACGGCGACCTACTTGAGCCGGCTGCTGCGCACACTCGAGATCTCGGTCACGCGTCTGGCATCGGGCCTGCCGGTCGGCGGCGACCTCGAGTACGCCGACGAGGTCACGCTCGGCCGCGCGTTCGAAGGACGACGGTCGGTCTGACCCGGGAGGATGTCGGAACTCCGCCGTAGATTGGCGGTCGGCCGCCTCGCCCTCCACCGCTCGGTCGCCCGAAGCTGGAATACCGAGCGTCGGGGCCGGGCGATCTGCGCACCGGCCTCCATCCCTTCACGGAGAGGCACCAAATGAACTCCTCGCAGCGCTTCGACACGCGTGCGTGGCTGCTGTTCGCCGCGATGGCGGTGCTGTGGGGCATCCCGTATCTGTTCATCAGCATCGCCGTGGAGTCGTACTCGCCCGCCGCGGTGGTGGCGGGCCGCACGCTCCTCGGCGCGCTGCTGCTGCTGCCGTTCGCCATCCGGCAGAAGGCGCTGCGCCCCGCGTTCGCGAAGATCGGCTGGGTGCTGGTGTTCGGTGCCATCGAGATGGCCGGGCCCTTCCTCCTCCTCGGACATGCCGAGCAGACGCTGCCGTCCGGGCTGACCGGCCTCCTCGTGGCGACCGTCCCGCTGTTCGCCGCGATCATCGCGTTCGGCGGCGGCGACCGCTCGGTGCTGAGCCCCGCCCGCAGCATCGGGCTCTTCATCGGCTTCATCGGGGTGTTCGTGATCGTGGCGGGTCCGGGGCTCTCCATCGAGGGCGGCGCTGGGCTCATCGCGGTCGGCGAGGTGCTCCTGGTCGCCCTGCTCTACGCCATCGCACCGTTCGTCATCGCGACCAAGCTGCGTGATGTGCCGTCCCTCGGCTCGATCACCCTCGCCCTCCTAGCGGTCGGCATCTTCTACACGCCGATCGCGTTCCTCACCCAGCACCAGGTGCCGACGATCGAGGGCACCGTGTCGCTCATCGCGCTCGCGGTGCTGTGCACCGCTCTCGCGTTCATCACCTTCTTCGCGCTGATCGCACGCGTCGGTCCGGTGCGCGCGCCCCTGTTCACCTACGTCAACCCGGTCGTGGCGATCGTGCTCGGCACCCTCATCCTCGGCGAGCCGCTGACACTCGGCCTCCTGATCGGCTTCCCGCTGGTCGTCGCCGGGTGCTGGCTCGCCGCCACCGGCGGCGTCGTGCGAGCCCGCAAGCCCGTGGCCGACCTGCCGCCGATCGGGCCGAGGTGATCGTGCCGCCGCGACCCGCGACCCGCGGCATCCGTC